>JBBRRF010000396.1:0-2304 GCA_038200885.1 Candidatus Nitrosocosmicus sp. | reverse complement strand
GATGATGATGATCTTATGATATCCATAGACAGCACAGGAATCAAGGTAACAAACAGAGGTCAGTGGATGAATGAAAAGTGGAATGTACAGAATAAAAAAGGCTATCTCAAAATCCATGTAGCAGTGGATATAAAGACCAAGGAAATCCTTGCTCTAGAGGTAACAGACGGGGAGATACATGATGGTAAGGTGTTAAAGAAATTGGTCAACCATGTTTTGGATAACTATGATGAGCAAAAAAAGGCAAGGAAGATAAAATCCGCTTTAGCTGATGGAGCCTATGATTCAAATAACAACTTACAACATCTTGAGGAGAAAAAGATCAATCCCGGAATAAAGGTAAGAAAGAACTCTACTGTTTCAATTATAAACAACAGGTTAAGGAACAAGGAAGTAATATTGCAGACAGAAAAGGACCTTCTGAAATGGAAGAAGAAAAGGAAATACGGTTATAGATGGATGGCTGAGACAGCATTTTCAACAATAAAGAGAACATTTGGTGAGTATGTATCTGCTACTAGATTTCAAAACATGGTAAAAGAGATGATAATAAAGGTATTACGGTGTAACCTATTTAGAAGAATATAGAGTAATAGGAATAACGGATGTAAGGATAAAAGAATTAGGCAACAGAGTACACCGTATTTTAATGGATGTATAATATCAATATAGTGAATAGCTCTATATGAACAATGGTAACTAACTTACAACTCACTTGTTTTTTGAAATGTCTCTTTTGATTTCTTTTTCTGTTTTTCATGATTTTACCAAATATTTTTACTAATGTTGATAACAATATCAGACACACAGGTAAATAACTATGAATCAATCTCTTTTTCTATAAGTCGTTTTCAAATCAGCTATGACTACTGCCCATATCTAGAATCAATTGATTCCAGAAGCGGAATCTTCTTCAATTTAAACATGCCGGAGAATCATAACACATCAAAGCAAGATAAGATAGCCGGACACGAATTGAAGAATTGCTTAATTGCGGTACACGAATGGATATCAGGGATTGCCTGCATTCCAAATACTACTTTGTGATTGTAAAAAAAATGAGATTATTTATGCAGTTAGGTCAAACAAATCATATAGTTATTTGCAGCTTGAAGAAATGCTACAAAATTAAGGAGAACTACTTGTTTCCATCATTCCTTCTTCCATAGCTTGTTCTCTTTCTGTAGCTGACTGCATTTCTAGACCCAGTTTTCCATATTCTTCAGCAAGTTTTTCATTCACATGAATTACTGCGGTATTGATGTTTTCATAGGCGCTGCCGACTCTTTCTGGAAGAGCATCTGCTTCTTCCTGGGTTGTTATAACGCTACCAGGAGGAACAAATTTGTCATCTGCAATTTCTACTCCACCTGTTATAGTGCTAGCAACTCCAACTGCCACATCATTTCCTAGTTTTGCATCAAACACTAAACTTTCCATTCCAACAAATGTGTTATTTCCTACATAAGCAGGTCCATGTATCAAAACACCATGTGCTAAGCTTACATTTTCACCCACATAGACAGAATATCCGTTATCAAATCTGGTGTCATTCCCTAACAAACGGTCTCCATTACTTGCAAATCTTCTATCATCTAGGTTGTTTCCATCTAATGTGGTTTCCAATCCATGGATTACAACACCATCTTGCATGTTAGAAAATGATCCAATATAGAGGGGTGTTCCTTCATCACCTCTGCATACAGCTGTAGGTGCAACCAGAACATTCTGCCCAATATAACAATTTCCAATAACTACTGCAAACGGATGGATGAATGCAGATCCTTGTATAGACGGGAAAGTTATATTCGAATTAAAATCGGTCATAACGTTTTCGTGAATATTTGGCCATTGCTGACTATTTGAAGCAACTTGTTCAGCTTGTTGCTGTTGTGATACATTCGCTTGTCCATAACTTTGAGGTATCATTGTCATCAATAAAGCGATGCTTGCTATCGCAATTATACTAGTAAATAATTGATAGTATTTTCTATCCATTGCTATTTCCTTGACATCTTATATTTAACAGCCCGAGTGAAATGTTATTGATCCTTTTATCTAAATTTTTTCTAAATATAGAAATTCTCAGTAGACTACTGATTGAAGTAATTTTTGACACGATATTACATCCCACTCGCAAGGCAAAAACCAAGATAAAAAGCACTATTAAATTATAAGAGGATCACAAAATGAACATCACTGGATGAAAAATTCGAGAATGAGTTTCATAATTACTTGAGGCTGGGTCATAAATCATTTTAATTATATGAGGGTGGGTCATAATTTATTTAGAGAATTTTATCT
>JBBRRF010000395.1:0-2308 GCA_038200885.1 Candidatus Nitrosocosmicus sp. | reverse complement strand
GAGAGAACCAATTCATGGCATAACAGATTTAGGAAACTCTTCACAAGATATGAAAAGAAGGACGATAACTATCTTGGGTTGGTACAGTTCTCTTGTTGCATAATCATCTATAGAAAGTTAATTTTAGGATAGGCTCTTAGTATAAGTGGTCGTAACTTCATTTTCCGTTTTTCTTTGAGCAATCAATGTCTTTATCGCGACGATTATCATAAATATAGCAAAAAAAACCAATAGACTATTTGATGGTGTTAGTAAACCAAGTTGCGAACCAATTAATGTTCCTAAAACTCCAGGAATCGCAAATCTTAGTGCTGTTTTTAAGTGCACATGTCCTTTGTTTCTGTGATCAAAAAAATTGATTAAAGCATTTACACCTACTGTAAAAGCGGAAGTTCCTATGGCCATATGAGGATCCAAACCTATCAAATAAATTAACAAAGGAACAGCAAGTATAGATCCACCACCGCCTATCAAACCCAAACTGAAGCCACCTAAGACTCCACTTATAGTTGAAAGGAAAATGAGAATATAAGAAGTCATGATGAAAGAAAAAAACGATTGTAAATACGATAATAAAAACCAAAGAGACTGAATTAAAGCAGATTGAAGATCTGAATTGATTTGTTCCACACCTAGAGTCGAAAAGCAAACATAGTAATAGAAGATATCAAATGGCAATTTATTATTCGCTCTACTTACTTTTGATAAAGCAAAGAATATAATGTTGTCATTTATTTCTCAGCATACTAAAACCACAGATCCATTAGTTTCTATTTTTAAATCAACGGTTTCGACTAATGAAATATGAATGAATATTTTAAGGTTTTTTGTATCACTATTCCTTTCCCTTGTGGACAATCTAAATAGACAGCGTATTAATTTGACTACAATGTCCAAGTAATTTGCTATACATTTTTTAGGATGACGAATATTCGTTGTTTGAAAAGTTGGGAAAAGAAATTTAATTTGAGAAATATTGGAACGAGGTTAAGAGTCTTACTTCAAATTTAAATTCCTCATAAAAAACCTTGCCTTTTGATAAGAGTTACAGGACAAAATTATCGACCAAGAATTTTTTAATATCACTTTACGCTGGCTCCCCTACATCCTTTCTTCATCCCAAATCCACGAAACGACTTTGTTCCGAATTTATAGTTACATCATGGACAACACGGGTTTTCATCCCATCTGATAAAAATCTCACAGACACTACACCTTTTCTGTCCTTCCTTATATCTAGATGGCATAGTATGATTTCTTTTCGCTTTGAATCTTTCGCATATGCCATTGCAACTCATGGTTCAAACACCAATTTTTTTTATTGCGGAAATAATTTTTTTTCTTTCTGATAGAGAAGAAGATAATGGTAACGAGGAGAACTAAAAATAATTTGATCATCGAATTTCTTCATATGGATAATATATAAGTCATTTTCAGACTTAGGGACTTGATATATACAAATGACAGAACAGATTTTGTAAACAACATTTCTAAATTCTTGTGCGACTTGCTTTATCCAGCGACTTTTGAATCTTGTCCTTGATTGATAATGTAAGGACGTCATTTGTAGATGTATGAACAAAAGACAATTATGCTGTAGTGACTACAGAACTAATAATGATCGACATTAAGGTCAAGGAATTTGCATTTTTATTTATATAGGTCTATTCTTATTCTGGATTGAACATATTTTGGTAATTTTATGCGATTGAGAATGAGATAATAAAAAAGAAGTTATTGTTGGCCTAAAGCCAAGTTACCTTCGTTATTTTGGAATTGGAATCCCAAGTTATTGCATGAAATTGCGGTAAAGGTTCCAGAAACACACTGTGCTCCCTGACTACTCCACTGTCCTTGTTCTATTGCTTGTTCTGCATCGTTAGATTTTTTGTGATGTTTTCCACCTGCATATGCCATGTTATCACCAAGGACTATTACTGAACCGATCAAGGCTGCTGCAATAAACATTGCAAATATTCCTACTTTATAGTTTTTTGTTATGTTACTCATTGTAATCATAATTTATAACTGAAATTAATTATATCATAGTTTGGATACTTGATACCAGATTTTTATCATAGAAGGCTAATTCGTATTAATTTTATAGATTATTTTTATAAACTACTTTCCTACCATTTTTTTAATCAACTTATTAATTGGCCGCTATTTTTGGTTCATCGATAATCTATACCATTTCATATATGTTCCTGAATCGTCCTCAGTAAATAGTTCCTCATATTTAGACCAAATCTTTTTGTTCTGAAATATCTGGATACCTTCTCCTTAAAATCCTCAAAGGATGAATAGT
>JBBRRF010000394.1:0-2311 GCA_038200885.1 Candidatus Nitrosocosmicus sp. | reverse complement strand
TAATTACGCAAGAGATCTATGGGATGAGAGCAGGAGGCATCCCAAGGGGCTAGAGTTTATCATATGATATCCTCTGTTTCTAAATGTCTATTTTTCCTTTGAAAGGATGGTTTTACGAAAAAATTGGAGATAGTAGAAATTGGTACGTTATATAATATGTCGAATATTTGACTCTATGAATATTTTGAATATTTTTGCTTTGATAGGCGTCATCTTGTCTATTACTACGATAGGTGGGATTCTGATCCCAGCGACGGCACAGCCTAATGATAATAATCAAACACGAACACCGGTTGGACCACTGCTAGAAGGCAATTTGACATCGAATTTAGATCCTAACATGTCTAATGCTACTGCTCCAGCCGAATATAGATGACAAATATGAATTTGGTTCTTACACGTTGTTCTTCAATAAGATACATCATGCACACGTAAAAAGGTCTACAGTTTAAATAATTATTGTTTCATATATGATCATGTCTTCAAATAATAATTTTAACGAAAGTCCAAATCATTTCATGGTATTAGACGCAATCTCTAGGGGTATGAAAAAGATAGATAGTATTGCCAAAGTTACAAAGTTATCCAAAGATGAAGTAGAATTGATAGTAAATGACTTAAGAAATCAGAAATTGATAAACACGGTTGTTAAGAAGGGTTTTTTTGGCAATAAGAAAACTGAGTCTCATATTTCAGAAACGGGCATGAAATTGTTAGATTCAAAAAAGCAAGAACTATCACATAAATCACAGCGACTTCAACAACTCTATGAAACCGGCAATAGGGGTCAAATGCAGAGTTATATGGACGATAACAGAATGTGGATGCCGATGATGTTATTTTCTGGGCTAATGAGCATGGTAATGTTTACCTCTATGATGTCTTTTATGGGAATGTCGATGAATCCAGCTGAAAGTGCTCAGACTGAAGGCCAAGTGGATGAATCGGGAGGATCAGGAGGTGATGATTCAGGGGCTGCATCCGATACAGGTGCCGCTGACACAGGCGATACAGGTGGTTTTAGCGATATGGGTGCAGATAGCGGAATGGATACTGGAGGGTTTGATTCATTCTAGAATGAAAATAATTCAATAACAATTGTTTTTTTTAGATCTCTACCAAACAAATTTGTTTTAAATAATGAATCATTATAATCTTCAGTAACATGTTAATGGTAATTATATTTTAAATATCTATTGAGGCAGATATAGAACAACTGATTAGCTCTGCATGTTATTTATAAAGTTAATTCCCCTTTTAAAATTAGGTCCATCTTTCTATAAGATATTGATGCGTATTTTTACCATCTCCTATCAAAACAGAAGAGATTTTAATCTGAAATAATTGGATCCACCACCCAATTTGGATCACTAGAGAAGATAAACGAGTCAGATGATTTAACTCCTATTCCCGATGATATGATATTTGATTATATAGTTGAAAGCTAAATTATCATAGCAAAGGGTTGGATCGAACACGTTAGAGAAAAATACATATAACGATTAATTGATACTAAGTAGCAGTACCACAACCGATATTTGCTTGGTCTTAAAAGCCACCATCATTATCTTCTACATCAGTATCGTTGTTTGGTACTACAGTTAATGGGCCTTTGATATGACTCCAAGCGGGATCGTAATAGCTGTACACTCCGGCATTATCGAGGGTTATATTGTATGATTCACCAGCACCGAAATAATCCCCATAAAATATGTTTGATGGGCCTTGATCTGCAGTTCCAAATACTATTAGATGTGGAGTGGAGTCATTATTAAGCCAAATAACAGTTGATCCCTCTGACACAGTTATGTTTCTAGGAGCTATTGGATTTTGACTAGCGCTATTTGTGGCTCCAGGATTTATGGTGATCGTAAAATTGCTGTTTTGAACACTCCATACCAACCCATAATAATTGAGAATAGGGAGCGAAAAAAATAGGAATAGCAAAATCATCTTTATCATATTTACATTCTGGTAGTCGACATTCGACTATTTATTGTTGATCCTAAACATTTGATAGAAATATTTTGGTAAAAATCTAAACCTAAATGCTGTAGTTGGTAAAAGGCATATCCATTCTTCTAGAGCTATTGGTTCTAATTTTATCAACATATTAATCCTAGATTACACGTCCCAAACTTATCCTTTTGAAACGACATCAGTCTAGTCGTATTTTTGCTTATAAGAAACATATACCAATTAGCATTATGTTATCAAACAGATCTCAACAGATAGTTTCTCATATTTAGACCAAATCTTTTGGTTCTAAAGTAATTAGATATTTTTTGCCTAAAATCTTCAAAGGACGAGT
>JBBRRF010000393.1:0-2318 GCA_038200885.1 Candidatus Nitrosocosmicus sp. | reverse complement strand
CCAGACCATGAATATCCATCCAATTACCAGTCAGATTTTGACTTATAAAACTAGTATTATTTTTACTATCAGAGGTTGACATAAAGCCTATTATTCCAACACTTAGAGTTAATGCAACCGCAATGACTACAACAAATACAATCCTGTTTGATTTTTTACTGTTTCTGTCCAATCTCTTTTTATTATCATTAATATTTACTCGGGTTTTCTTTTTGCCCAACTAGTTCACAACGGAAAGGAAAGTAATACTCATATTAAATACCAGAGGTTTACATTTGTAAAATATGTCTATATAGCATAGCACTGAAATAAGTATAAATGCATTTTGGGATGTTTATGAATTTATTTATGTTATGACTTCCCAACAATTTCAATGGCCGCCAATAGCCGTGGGTTGTTATTGGTAATACAAACTCTATTTTATTGGCTACTGCATTTTATTATTTAATTAGAATGATAGATTTAAGGAAGCAACTACCTTTTACTAAAAATATTTAACGTAATATTTTGGTCATCTCTCAGAACTATGTTATTATAATTCGAGACTGGCTTATTATCTACAAAAGCCATTATCTTTTTGTCGTTTAAATCAAACTGCCCCCAGATATTTAGAAACTCTCCTAACGTATAATTTCTATCAACTATTGAGCCTGTAGTAATTTGTCCATTGTTATTATTGGTGTATAAGGGTGCCATTCCTGGCATAGTCTTTTCTCCTTCTTCATCCATTGGCATGCCAGGTACTCCATACTTATCTAGAGAATGATCCTTCAATAAGGATTTATTTATACCTATTTGACTAGGTATTACGACTGGTCTATTGTCCATTGTGATGCTTAAATTAGAATGAATATGGATAGCAAAAGGGTTGACTTTTTTCAAATTCATGCTAATATTCTGAGGTTTTATTACTAATTCAATATAGACTCTTCCTACAATCAAAACCACAATCAATGCAATAATAAATATTAGTTGGCGTTTTTTCATTTTTAATCATCTATTTTAATCAAAATTTTGACTCAAAAGATTTTTTAACTTTAAGGTAACAATCTATTAAATATTGGAATGGATAGTTACTATAAGATAGAAATTATAGGGTATTCGAACTCCTGTGGTCACTATGCACTGATACCACAGGAATTCGGACCAGATTCCAAGTCCTGATGCTCAACCCTGTCACATGATATCATATTTCTATTTATGGAGACGATTTGTCCATAATTCATTGGCTGGGGAGGAATATTTGAAGTAACATAATCTATAAAATCTTTTTCTGATTTGCTAATAGACATTAGTTTCTGTCTGATAGATTCAATTGTATCAAAAACTGGTTTTGCATGTTTAAAGCTTGAACTGTAGTGAGCGGGCAGTATTATAGTATTATCATATAAATTAAATAACTTTTGCTGATAAGTCTGGTAAAGTTTCTGTGCGTACTCTTCTGACTTATTATGAAGGTCAGGTCTTCCAACTCCATTTACAAATATTGTATCTCCGGTAAAAAGAAAGTATTTTGAATTACTTGCATCATTTTCTGTTTTCGAATCACTCGTCCTTTTAATTTCCAGTTTAAAAGATAAACTACCATCTGTGTGGCCCGGAGTATGTATAGCTTCAAAGTAAAATCCATCCCCAATTTCTAATTTTTCTCCATCATTAATCAGCGTAGGTTTGAGATTCTTTTCAGAGTCCAGATTTTTGGTATCGTATTTTTCTAACGAGCTAATCGAAATCTCAGCTCCATATTTACTAGCAATTCTTGTTGCACCTGACAAATGGTCGGCATGCATGTGAGTGTCAATAGCTCTGGTTATTTTTAGTCCATTTTCTTCTAGCATGTCTTTGAGGACCATCTCGATTTCACAAGTAGCGTCGATAATTGTTGCTCTCTTGTCTTTCAATGATGCAACTAAATAACTCATACACCCCTTTGATACACGTCTTATTTGCCAAATTTTCAAAATGTCTGAATCGGTATCTACAAGTGCAATATCATATAAACTGCCCCAACCATCCAAGCCTCCTTCAATGGTTTTAACCCTATACCCTAATTCAGAAAGCATTTTAGCAGCATTTGAAGACCTTTGTCCATGAGTACAAAACGTAATGATTTCCTTATCTTTTGGAATCTGTTTAAGAGCTGCACTTGAAGTTATTGTATCGACCGGGATTACTGGTGTATCTTGATATCTATCATAAGATACACTCCAAGCATCATGTTCGTGTTGATTTCGTACGTCAATTATAAAAATGTCCTCCCCTTTGTCTATTTTTTTCTTTAGCTCATCTGATGTAATTCGTAAATTATTATTATCATT
>JBBRRF010000392.1:0-2325 GCA_038200885.1 Candidatus Nitrosocosmicus sp. | reverse complement strand
TTGAATTAATTACTATAGATGAATAATCCTGTGATCTTGCAAAATTTAAGGCAATTGCTCTACCTATTCCCTTACTCGAACCTGTTATTACTGCTACCCTTTCTCCAGACTTGGGCATACTTTCATTATCTTGATTATTGTTATTCATGTTGTGTTGTGTGATATTAATGAAATGTATTTTAAAAAGATCAGGCTGGAATCTAACAATCCATAATATTATATAAGAAAAAAAATTATCAATACATGTAAGTAGATAAATTGTTTGGTCGTATTGTTAACTGTCAATCGCTTGCCTTTGAACTCAGTCAGTTATGAAAAAATAATTTACAGCAAGTTGATTTGATAATAATTTGTCAAAATATCAAACATAATAGTTTGAAAGAAATACTAAATTGGGTGGAATAGATTTAAGCTGAAGAATGATAATGGCAACAGCAAAAAAAACAATATGAAGAAGTGGATATTTGTACCAAAGATTTACCCAGTCGTGTGACAAGTGTTCCAATTCTAAAATTCAACGGTCCCTGCTGGATTGAGAATATTGAATCAATGACAAACTATGAAGTTGAATGTCCAAAGTAAATAATTTCTTTACTTATTACTATTTCTTCATATTTTTGAGCAATACTATCTAGAAATGTTCTCACAATACCTAATATTGGATAAAATTGAAGGAGTTAGATACGATTGACGCGGTAGTAGTAATTGCTGAATATGTTCATGGAAAACGAGCAGGAACACTCTCAGATTATACTTTGGTAGTAAAAGATTACACCACTAATTTTGTCGACAACAAATTAGCATCGGAAAACGGGAATAATGTTTTTGGTGATCTGAAGATAATCGGTAAGGCATATTCAGGTCTATCCAATAAAGAGATTGATTATATGACCGAGAAATTGAGGTCAATTATAATAAGAGATGAAGGTAGCCGGATTATTGTAAGACCTGAAATTGTTCTAGAGGTTTCCTTTGATACCATTCAAAAAAGCGATCGACACAGCAGTGGATATGCTTTACGTTCTCCTAGAATAAAAAATATCAGATATGGCAAAGAACTAAAAGACATTGTTGGATTAGAAAAAATTGAGGCAAGATACCAAAATCAATTCCATATAAAAAATAAAAGTAAATCAAAAAATAGTTTTAAAACTACTTGATACAACTCACATGATTAAAAAGACTTGACCCATATCTGCCAATATTAGTGGACATCAATTGGTTGACAATTGGGACACCAAAAAGTAGGCCTTGTTGTTAATTTTCTTTCTGATACAATTTTGGTACCACATATTCAACAAGGTTTTCTAGATCTTCTAAATACCCAATGTGTGCTATTCCAGGAGATCTTTTTTTTATGCTTGGGTTTTCTTGTTCTATCTATTCTCGTATTATTTTTTTTGATTGCAGGCTAATACTAACTGTGGCATGTAATGTGATAATCTGTTACTGTTTTGCTCTATTAAAATCAAATGAGTTGGAAAACACAAACTCTTATCATTTGTAAATACAACTAATATTGATAATTCTAAAACTGCTAGAATATTAGAGTATTGCAGTTAGTTAGCAATCCCGATATATTTTTTCTACAGTATCAAAGGTATGAATAAATCAAATATTCACAACCAAAACAAAAACAAAAACAAAAACAAAAACAAAAACAGCAAACTCTTTATCGCATCAATTGCAATAGTGGTAGCATTAACCCTATTTGTCAGTCCAATGCTCAACGTAGATGATGCTTTAGCCACACACAACAAGAAAAATAAAGCAAAACAGTCCATAGACCAATCACAATCATCAAACCAAAATGCTGGATGTGTATCAGGCGGAACAACCTTTCTCTCATGCAACAACCTTAGTCTCCAACACCAAAAGAACAGTGGAAACAACGCATTAGCACAAGGTGGACAGGGTGGAAACTCTGCAGAACAAAGCATCAACCAATCTCAATCCTCTAGCCAAAACAGCCAAGTAGTATCAGGTGCAGATACAATAGGTTCTGGTAACAACATTAACGTCCAAAGTCAAGAAAATACAGGAAGCAACGCATTAGCACAGGGATAAACACCCTTTTTCTTTCTTGTATTGCATATATTAATTACACATTCCTTTTCAATCTTTATGTCACATTAAATTTTAAATAATATACGCATTTTCTCCATTACTTCTGTTTTCTCTCAGGGTCGATTCCCTTTTCCGAACCTTTAGAGCCTATCCTAAAATTAACTTTCTATAGATGATTATGCAACAAGAGAACTGTACCAACCCAAGATAGTTATCGTCCTTCTTTTCATATCTTGTGAAGAGTTTCCTAAATCTGTT
>JBBRRF010000391.1:0-2342 GCA_038200885.1 Candidatus Nitrosocosmicus sp. | reverse complement strand
ATGAAGAAGTAATTTCAATAACTATCAAAGTTGAAGAATTAGAAAATGAGGTTGTCAAAGAAAGTCGTGGTTATACTACACTATTGATAACAAGATAACAACAGTTAGATAACTAAGAACCTATCTTCAAGTTCTTTGCACAAATACCCCGTATACATTCAATTGCTGACAAGATCGCCAAATAACTAGTTTTAGGGTTGTCAGGACTGGGCATGTTATCAACCTTGATTTGGAAACTACCAAATTTCCACTTGACCTGAATCTCATGCTGATTGATTATTATATTCGGATCTACGACTATTTTGACCCTAGTTTTTTCAAACCCGATTCCTGCTAAACTAACTAATGCTGAGATGTTAACATTTGAGGGAAATTCCTTAATTGCATCAATGGCGTTACCATCAAAAATAACTTTCTTTTCTTTGATGATGTCGATGTCAATATTCTTATTGTAAAAATACGGCGCACCTTTTAAAGATTTGTTGCTTTTTGTGGTTACGATAGTAACTTCATCTATGTAATTTTTCACACTACGAATAATATCGGCCCCACCAATCGCCCCTGATGGAAGAAAAACATTATTATCATTATCGGTCAATAACTGAATAATGGTTTCATAAAATGCAGGATCGGAAAAGGCCCCAATACTCATTATCATAATGTCCTTCCCATGTTTCAATATGGTAGCCATATATGTTTGAGCTGCTTTAACAGACGCGGCCTCAATGACCAGATTGACATTGTGATAATCATTTGACGCAACAAGTTCACTAAAGTCATCAAATAGACTAGAGGGTTTGGTCTGTAAATCTTTATGCAATGATGTTAGTTTTAGGGAATCTATATCGAATAAGATAGATAATTTGCAGTTTGGGATTTTCTTAGCGTCAATACTAAGTGCTATTTCACGTCCAATTGCTCCGCAACCTATTATTGCAACTTTTACATCCAACTTTCATTTATGATAAAAAAAAATCACTTATAATCATTTATCTTCTAGTCTGTGCCTTTTGAAGGCTCTTTAGGTATTTATCTAAACCGACTTGTTCCAATTTCGTATTCTTTAGTTTGACCTCCTCTCTCATTTTCTCCTTGAATTGATTCAACTTCTTAAGTAAATACGGTCGAGAAATTGAGAGGATTGAACATGCTAAAAGACCAGCATTCTTTGCTCCATTAATTGCTACTGTTGCAACAGGTACACCGGGGGGCATTTGGATTATGGAATAGAGCGAATCGATACCATTAAGGGGATTTGTCGAACTGTTGATAGGGACTCCGATCACGGGTATAGAGGTCATTGAGGCAACCATGCCTGGTAGGTGTGCTGATCCTCCTGCACCACTAATTATGACCTTGATACCCCGTGATTGAGCAGTTTGAGAATATTCAACCAATTCAACTGGCGTTCTATGTGCAGAGACTATCTTTACTTCGTATGAGATTTCAAACTCATTCAGTACTCTAGCGGCTTCCTTCATTATCGGCAAATCTGAATCACTACCCATAATTATTCCAACTAGCGGTGAGACAGTTTTTTTCAAACTCGCTGGTTCACTAAGCTCCGGTTGGCCCTCCGACTTATTCTTGCTATTTTTATTAATTGGATTAGATTTCGCCAAAGAATATACATGAACTTCAAACTAGTGGCATTTGAATTTTTAGATCTAAGAAGATGGTTCTCGGACTTTGAGAAGATCTTCCACGTTGTATTTAGTTAAGATGGGATCCACGTTATTTGATACGATAGTTACATGACCGAGTTTTCTACTTGGTTTCGTTTCCAGTTTACCATATATATGAATTTTAACTCCCGGAATACCAAACAATTCATCAATCCCCGTAATTTCATAGGGACCAGCATAATTGTTCGGCCCAAGAATATTAATCATTACAGCATTTGATAGTAGTATGGGCTGGAGAAGCGGATAATCAAGGATTGCTCTAATATGTTGCTCAAATTGAGAAATTGAACAGGCTTCAATAGAATAATGGCCGGAATTATGAGGTCTTGGAGCAATTTCGTTTATCAATACATTGTCCTCCTCATCAACGAACATTTCTATTCCAAAAATGCCAGATCCCTTTAGAGATTTCATAGTCATTATTGCCAAATCTATCGCTTTTCTTTCAGTTTCTTTACTAATTCTGGCAGGAATTATAGAAGTTTTCAGAATATGATCCTCATGAATATTTTCTGCTATTGGAAAGTACGAAATAGTGCCCGATAAATTTCTGGCGACCATAATAGAAATTTCCTTTTTAAAATTCACAAACTTTTCTACCATGCATTGACGGCCTGAAAAGTAGGCTAGGGCTTTACTTATTTCATTTTCTGATCT
>JBBRRF010000390.1:0-2343 GCA_038200885.1 Candidatus Nitrosocosmicus sp. | reverse complement strand
ATAAATTTTTTATTAATAGATTATATCTAAAGAAGTATTATAAAGATCACTTTTTTATTTTTTTTGATTGTCCTAAAGTGTATTTTGATTTAAAAGTTCCAAAGTATACAACTTATCTTTTAGAAGGTGAGGCGACTGTGGAAAATCTTTCTACAGAAATAATAAGAATGCTAGCAGATAAAATGCCTGAGAATGTGCAGGCACTTGGTGTATATATATACGAGGGAGTCAATAAGGGTGCTCACATTCTTTCTTATATCCGGTAAACCCGATATTGAATAAAATTCTGACACTTTTATTTCAATAGCACCATATTCTAAAATTATTCAAGATTCGAACTACATCTAAAATTCTATTTAGAGGGTACAGAACTTTCATTGAGACTAAACTAGGAAGGTTAATAACTGATCAATAAATGAGTATTACAAATTAAAAGTTGAGTTCAAAGATTACAGAAAAGATATGGTCATCAGATATTGAGAGAAAGATCATAGAAGAATGGAAAGTTAATAATGTTTATGACAACGTTGAAGCTAATCAGAGTAAAGATAAATATTTTGTAATAGATACACCCCCTCCTTATCCATCTGGAAGACCATGGCACATTGGTGCAGCTGCTCACTATTCGCAAATTGATATGATATCAAGAGTTGCCCGCTTAAAGGGCTTTAAAGTTATTTTTCCGATTGGCGTGGATCGTAATGGAATTCCTGTAGAAATCCATACAGAAAAAAAATACAAGATCAGAATGAGAAATACGGAAAGGAAAGAATTTTTGAAGTTATGCAAGCTAACTCTTGACGATACTGAAAGTGAATTTATAGAAATTCTGCAAAGCCTGGGTTTAAGTGCGAATTTTAAACAGAAATACCAGACTGATTCTCCGGATTTCAGAGCTTTTACTCAGTCAACATTCATTGAAATGTGGAACAAGGGATTAGTATATCTTGGAAATAGACCAAACAACTACTGTATTGATTGTGGTACCACAATCGCAGATGCAGAAATCATATATGACGATATTGAGACTAAATTAGTTTACATAAAATTTTTCTTAGAGAATAATAATGAATTCATCGTAATTGCCACTACCAGACCAGAACTCCTATTTGCATGTCAAGCGGTAATTGTGAATCCAGATGACGAGAGATATAACGAAATGCAAGGAAAGACTTTGAGAATTCCGATCTTTAATAGAGAAGTAAATATAAGACCACATCACTCTGCTAACAAAAACTTTGGATCTGGAGCAGTTATGATTTGCAGTTATGGTGACCTAAATGATGTTCAATTATTCAGGGAATTAGGTCTGACGGAAATTAGATCTATTGATTTGAATGGAAAAACAACAGAATTTGCCGGGATGTTTTCCAATTTACGTATAAAGGAAGCAAGAAGTAAAATAATAGACGAGTTAGAAAAGCAAGGATTAGTAGAAAAGATTGAAATTATTTCCCATAGAACTCCGCTTTGCGAAAGAAGTAAAACCCAGATTGAAATTATTTCTTTGGAAGATTATTATCTAAAACAAGTTGATTTTAAGTCGAATCTGTTAGAACAATCCAAAGATATAAGATTCTATCCAGAAATGCACAGACAAATCCTATTAAATTGGATAAATTCAATTGCCATAGACTGGCCCATCTCAAGAAGAAGGTATTATGGAACTGAAATTCCGATATGGTATTGTACAAAATGTAAAAAACCAAACCTTCCTGAACCTGGAAATTATTATAGACCGTGGGATGAAAACCCACCGTTTGATAAATGCATATCGTGTAATAATGACAAGTTTGAAGGAGAGAAGAAGATTTTCGATACATGGATGGATTCGAGCATAACTCCTCTTTATGTTACGAAATTTTACAAAAATAGAGAAACTTTTAATAAAATTTACCCTGTCTCCATTAGACCTCAAGGAAAAGACATTGTAAGGACCTGGCTGTACTATACTCTTTTAAGATGTTTGTACCTTACGAACCAAATTCCATGGCAGAGTGCGTGGATAATGGGATACGGTGTTGATGAAAAAGGGGAGAAAATGAGTAAAAGTAAAGGAAACGTAATTGACCCTCTCCCCATTATTAAAAAGTATGGTGCCGATGCATTTAGATTTTGGTCTGCAAGTGAGACAAATGTTGGGTATGATTTTAGATGTTCGGAACTAAAAATACATAGTGCACAAAAATTCTTATCGAAATTGTGGAACATTGGAAGATTCATCTCTAATTTTGAAATAATTGATGAAAATAATAAGCCTCAAGAGCTAAAAGCAACTGATAAATGGATTTTATCAGAACTTGCAAGCATGACCAAAAAATGTCTTGAAGGTTATGAAGAATT
>JBBRRF010000389.1:0-2353 GCA_038200885.1 Candidatus Nitrosocosmicus sp. | reverse complement strand
TATAAACCTTGTTTTTATACTTACGTTAATTGGTATATGTTGGGGTTCATGGATGCTATAATTTTTATCAGACTCGATGATTTCGCATCTGTGATAACAGGTAATACTGTTCTTTTGGGACTTGTGATTAGTACTGGAAATATTCTTAATGTCATAGTGTCTCTTATTGCAATAACGGGTTTCATAGGTGGCGTAGCGTTAGGTAACAGACTTGCAGAACCAAATCTAGATTTTCAAAAGAAAACTTGGTCGGCAACAGTTACGAGGGCTTTATTGGCAGAGGGGATAGTTCTAGCCTTATTCACAGCTGGCGGATTTATCATGGGTAAAAGTATTAGTGGGCTTGCCTTATACCTTTTCATCATGTTAGCCACAATAGCTATGGGCATACAGAGTTCAGCAGTTCATGCGTTAGGGGTACCTCATATTTCGACCACATATATCACAGGCATATGGACTAACCTCATAATTAGTTTAACCCGTCAACAGACTGCAAAAACTCTGACGGACAATGACGAAAGGAAATCGGGACTCTTGTTCCTCAATCGGAGTAGGTATTATTTATATTTTATCAGCAATAATTGGAGGATTGACTGTAGCTAATTTGTCATTAATGGCCACTATTATACCTGTGATTGGTATAAGTCTATTTGTGGCTGTCGCAAAGGCTCGAATGTTCTAAACATTTTTTATAATAAAATAATTGATTAATTAGTCAGAATGTATTAAGCATGGTAAAAAAAAGAGTGAACTCATTTCTGTATACAAGTAGTCCATGGTGAAAATACCCTGAATTGTCCAATGTGTATTTCTGAAATGAAATCGATATTCAAGTCCTTTTTATATGCAGAGGGGTGTCCAAGATGCAAAGGCTTATGGCGTGACGCCTCTGTAATGAAGTATTTAAAAAAGAATACTAGCAAAGAATCATGAGCGCCTGAATCAAACATACAATTGAATTCCAATAATCAAGACATGAACAAAGATGGTAACACAGACTATTATTATTATAAGAAGGAATTTGTTGATAATGGACAAGTAGATGATTTATTTGACTTTGAATGAAAAATTTATGTGGAAAGATTATCTATAGGTGCCTGATTTTTCTATTAACCTGTAATCATCTGAACTATCAGTAAAAAAAACCGAGGTTTGATTTCTGAAAGACACATGCACCATGTATATGGATGTATAAAAAATACCACGGCCCTCATACCTACGTCGTAGTTTTCTTGACCAAATCATAGCCACTGCAAAGCTATAATCTAGTTAGCGGTGTTTTAGGACAGTCACCAGTGGCAGTTCTCTCTCTCTCTCTGAGGAATCCATATTCTTGTGGCAATCAACAAACCAGGCTTGCAGTGTTGTGTTTTGAGAATATAAAAAAGGAAACATGTATGAAAGAAAATAATCAAATGTCCTATCAACAAGAATACTGGTTCTTCTCTTCTTTTTAGTATTTCAGAAACCCATAATTACCTTATCCCTTGAAGTATACTATGACAGTTACCAAAATAAAAGTCTGTTATGTAGAAATCATGAGGATATACACATAAATTCTAAATATATAATAAATTTGAAATAATAATTCATTTTGAGGAGATCAAGTAACATGTTGACTTATCTTTAAATGTAATAAAATTCAAGAACTCTTTAATGATGAAGGTTTCAGAACTGGATTATGCTGAACAATTCCATGTTTTTAATTTCCTAAAAAGATTAGCCGAAACGGTCAATGGCGATGTCCGAATAAAAGTCGAATTTAGGAAAGTTTGGATGGAAATTGAAGGCGATGCTACCAATATTCCTATAACAGAGAAAGCGTTTAAGGATAATATCCTATCAATTCTTGTTCAAGAGAAATTGGTTGGTTGGGATGAAAAAGACGAATTAAACATCACCTATGAAGGGATATACAGAGTTTCAGAGCACTATGTGGTATCCCCAGAAACCTTTGGGATTTTATCAAGAAATGATTTGGAGAAGTATTCACAGTCATTTCTAAACTTGCTATCTGATTTGGCACTCAATATAGATCTTGTAACTATCAATAGTCTCAAAAAACGATATCGTCACAGATTAGGAGTAATACCATTGGTTCAAATGATTGACTTAGAGCCTATCCCAAAATTAATTTTCTGTAGATAATAATACAACAAAAGAACTGTACCAACCCAAGATAGTTTTCTGATTTCTTCTCATAGCGGGTAAACAGTTTCCTGAACCTGTTATGCCATGAGTTTGTTCTCTCTACAACCCATCTCTTGGGAGAATATTTTTTACGATTTGGTATAGGTTTTTCATCCATCTTTTCTTCACTATCTTCTCCTCCTTTCTTCTTTTTCTTTTTCTT
>JBBRRF010000388.1:0-2360 GCA_038200885.1 Candidatus Nitrosocosmicus sp. | reverse complement strand
TCCTTTAACTCCCTTTTGCCTGTGTCCTTTTTAGATAAAAGACGGTATTGTCTTTGGGGCTCTGGTCACTTTATGTAAATAATATCCTTTTATAATATATCTAAAGAGATTCAGCTAGTTCTTCACACGCTAAAGTTTGCAGCCCTTAACAAACAGGGAAAATATTCATCATAGTGGATGGTTCTATCCGCGATGTAATGCAGTCTACTTTCAATCATGGATTTCTCTTGATATGGAGATTGTGATGTTTTATCCCGAGAAATCTGCAGGCATCTAGTTACTTGATGTCATCCTCTTTCTTTGGATATTGGATATATTCCGTAACCTTTGACAATGCCTGGTAAAGTACGCTCTGTTGCTACTAACATGTTACTTTCCCTTAGGAACTGATAGTACGAGGATTTCCTTGTTTATTCACAATTTGATTGCAATCCGTAGCCAGATGTACCCTGTATTACGAACTCTGACTAGCTTTTCATCAGCGATAATTCGGACTTCTTCCTTTCTCTGTTGATAGGCTTTGTTGTTTTTATCTGAATCCAGTCCAATCCTTTTAGATGATAAAGTGTGATTTCGACTGACAAAACACGAAAGCATTCCCGAATATGTCTTAAGGGCAAATTTGATAATACAGTTACCGACTAACCAATATGAGATTAGGTTGTCATATTCTTTTTCTGTTAGTCTTAGATGGTATAACGCCTTCATGTCATAAAATTTTTTAAGTAAACAGAGTCAATCGTAGAGCATAGGACTCTTAATATTTCTAAATAATCTTTTCAAACCAGTTATTTTTTTTAAACTTTTTCTCCTAACAATCATAAAATGTGAGTTAATACCTAATAATGTACTAATTTCCAATCATTTTATGTTCACCGCTGTAAGATTTCTTATTTCTAAACGATTATCAAGTTCGTCGAATCCTCAAAATATTTTTAAACAAATATTCAAATACGGTTAGAGCTAAATAGTAATAATGGGAAACGACAATGTCACTCATGTAACAACCGGAAATTGGGATTCAGAGGTCTTAAAAGCTGACAAACCAGTTTTTGTAGATTTTTGGGCCGAATGGTGTGGTCCATGCCGAATGGTTGGCCCAGTTGTTGAACAAATAGCACAATCCTATTCAGACAAAATAAAAGTTGTAAAGCTCAACGTCGATGAAAACCAAGAAATCGCAATGAAATATGGTATTCAGTCTATTCCGTCACTGTTGATTTTCAAAAACGGAAAGGAGATAAAAAGAACAATAGGTGCAGCCCCAAAAGATACCTACGTTAAATTCATTAACGAGGCAATTTCTTCATAAGGAAGAAGTTTTATTTAACTATTTTAAAATGATTTAAAAGCATTAATATTCTTTATACTTAAATTATTTTTAATTTGAATAAATCCGAGCTTCTTTCACTTTTCTCCTCTGATTATGAAAAATATTATAAAGTTTCGCTATTTGAAAAATTAGGCTTTATTCGACAGAGTTGCTCTATTTGTAGCAGATTCTATTGGGCCATTCCTCAACGATCGATTTGTCCAGATCATGAAAACTATACATTTATTGGAAATCCACCGACTTCAAGAAGATTTAGTTATACTCAATCGTGGGAGAAGATTAGGGATTACTTCAAAGAAAATGGTCACAGTATAGTTAACAGATATCCGGTGGTATGCAGATGGAGAGATGACCTTTACTACACTATTGCTTCAATTGTAGATTTTCAAAGAGTCGCCGATAGTAAAGTAATGTTTGAATTGCCCGGTAATCCACTAGTAGTCCCTCAAATGTGCTTAAGGTTTAATGACATTGAGAATGTCGGGATAACTGGAAGGCACTATACCTCGTTTTGTATGGTGGGGCAAACATGTGATGCAGATTCTAAGGGAGGTTACTGGAAGGATAGGTGCATAGATCTGGATTTTGGATTATTGGTAGATATTTTTGGAATATCTCCTGCTGAAATAACATTCGTAGAGGATGTATGGATAGGTGCTGGAGCATTCGGTAGCTCACTCGAATATTTTGTAAGGGGGTTGGAATTAGGAAATGCCGTTTTCACAGAATTTGAAGGTAATGAAAAAAATCATAGGGTTCTTAAAAACAAGATAATTGATATGGGCGCAGGTTTAGAGAGACTTTCGTGGATAACAAACGGAACCCCAACCAGCTACGATTGTACTTTTGAACCGATACTAAAAAGGATATACGAGACGTCTGGGATGGATAATTCATTTTCCGCAAATGGAAACCATAATTCTCAATCCAAAATCCTTTCAGATTACTTTAGCAGAATATCAGCAAAGTTGGAATCGACCTCAGATATTTTGCAGGTAAAGAAACAGATTGCACAAGAATTAAGCAT
>JBBRRF010000387.1:0-2364 GCA_038200885.1 Candidatus Nitrosocosmicus sp. | reverse complement strand
TGAGAATATATTTAAAAATACAGACTGTTTTATATTATCTATAGCAAATTGACCAAATTTACAATTTTAGTACAGAAAGCGCCCGAAGGGGGATATAGTGGTCAATGTCTTGAAATACCTGCTGCAATAAGCCAGGGTGAAACGGTAGAGGAACTTAAAACAAATATGAAAGAATCTATTGAATTAGCCCTAGAATCAATAAAAGATTTAAAAAAAGATGCGATGTTTGAGGAATTAGAAATAAATCTATAAAATGAGTTTGAGAAACCATTCATGGAATGTGGTAGTCAAGATTCTTACAAAAGAATTCAATTTTACTATCATAAGACAGAAGGGAAGTCATATTTCACTTGTTGATAAAGATAAAAAACGATTGGTAGTAATACCTCGACACGATTCACTAAAAGAACCTACACTCAAATCTATATTGGACCAAGCTGGAATATCAAAAGAGGATTTTATAAAATATCTTTAACAATTATATAAGTTATTTACTTCGACTCGATAACAGGTTCCTTGGAATCAAGTTCCGTATGGTATGAGGGTTCGGCGTTACAAACTTCTTGTAATTGTTATATTCTAAGTAATGGCTATCCTATGAATATGCCTCGATTCTTATTTCAACCAGATCCAATCGCTGGATATGAATTTAATCCTATTCCAGTTGACATTCATCTAGGGGTAATCAAGATCCCGACCAAAGAGATTCTTGACGATGATTCAATAAATAATACAGAATCTATTATTGTAGGAACAGATAGAAAAGAGGTGTTAAATAGAATACAAACAGCATTTGCCAGAGAATTTCAAAGACATGGAAAACTCAGAGTCAGATATTCGACCGACGGATTATGTTACAAGACAAGCATGGACGAGAACTAGAAAACATATTAAAAATTATAACGCAGACAAAATAGTTTGATATTCATAAAAACTATAACCTATAAATTGATGTGTTAGAAGAGCATTTATAGATTATTTAATTAATGCTTATATATTCAGAATCTAAGTTAACTCATGAAATTCATACCCGTTATTATCGCTTTGGCTTTATTAACGGTCTTTAGTATTCCAGTTTTTAGTCAAACTTTTGCACAAGTCACATGGAATACTTTTGAAGAAAAAGATGGTTTATTCTCAGTTCAGGTACCGTCAAATTGGAATGCAAGTGAGATGTCAAAGGCTGAATCATTAGCACCAATCGACTATATGTTTCGTTACAATGACAAAGGAAATTCATTTGCATGGATCGAACTCATGATTAGTGAACCGCTATATTCAAATTCAAGTGCTGCTGCAGAATCATACGTCTCATATTATCAGCAATTTAATGACTTTAATTTAACAAAACCGATAGACTGCAATACCTATACATTAAATGCTGCCCCTGCTTGTTCCATTTTATCAAGCCAACAATTAGAAGGCGAACAAAGAAGAAATGTACTGGACATAGCATCAATATCACCTGACGGTATTCAAACTGATGTTGTCTTCATAACATCAAGTAATATTTACGAACCATTTTTGCCCGTAGGTGAATACATCATAAACTCCATTACTATAAACTCAACAGCGGTTAAACAAGTATTAGAAAATCAATCTATAGAAAATATGCAGTCTGAAATTCCAGTTAATCTAACACAAAATAATAGTGCAAGTCAAACATTTAGTTCTGCATATAACACATTCGTGAAGGCCGACCCTCAAGGTTATGGTGTTTATGAAGAAAGAGACTCCAGTACATTTAGTCCGGGTGAAGATATTATTCTCTATATAGAACCGGTAGGGTTTGAATACGGTACGACTGGCGAAGGCAATGATTCTCTTTACACAATTAACTTCTCTGCAGATTTTGCAATCTCTGATACCAAGGGAAACTTCTTGACGGAACAAAAGGGCCTTCCTGTTGGTGAAATTATCTCTCATCATCAAAATGAAGAAGTGTTCATCCCATTTACAATATCTCAAACATCACCGTTTCCTGCTGGTGACTACGTGATAGCCTATACCATCCATGATAGTAATTCAGGAAATAATTTTGATATAATCAAAGAAATTACTATTTCAGAGGGCTAATTCTACTTCTTTATTTCACTCACCATCACACAGAAAACTCTACTTTCCTTATGAGATCATATGTTAAATTGCGATGCATGATGCCAGCTCAGGAAGAAGTTTTGATATTGTAAGGGAGGTAGCGGTAGCGGTATCTCAAACTCAATTGGTTTAAGTCTTGATCTCTGTATAAAGTTCACCAATGTCTACTAGTTGTATATATGATTCAGGGTAATTGTCCTAAATCAAGGAATTCAGATAATTTGTCTTCTGCTATTGGCAACTCAATCAAATTGACTGGTTGTAGAC
>JBBRRF010000386.1:0-2375 GCA_038200885.1 Candidatus Nitrosocosmicus sp. | reverse complement strand
AGGATCAAAAGAAACCTGTATACCCATTAAGTCTCCATTAGGTACAAATGTTCCTGAGATTATTGGCTTAAAGAAGATCATGCCATTGTTGGTGAAAGCTTGTATCTGTTTTTGGAAGTCTAAACCTGGATCACTTTTAGTAACGGATATCTCTATACTTTCAATACTATTGTTACCGTTACGTAGGCTTATTACTTTAGGATTAACGGACAGAGATATGGGGATAACTTTATCTAAATCAATAAAACCTATCTTAATTTCAGATTGTTCGGTAAACCCGACACCTGATCCAATGCGCGACGAGTCATTGGAAGGCTCTGCCGATACGTCAAATTACAATACGTTAGAATAGCCACATTGATTGCTACTATTAATTGGATCGCATACAGAATAATGAATATTTTGTGTTGGTATCCAATACTCAATCAAGGTATCATTGTCTGGGACAAATCTCGCAATTTTGTTTCCTACGTGTTCATTGGTCCAAATCGAATTATCTTTGGCAGTCTTTATCCGATAGGGTAAGGTATTTTTGTATAGATATACAGATTTGTTTGAGATGTCGTTATAATCAATTCCAACGATTCTAGATGAAAGTGGTGATGTTACAACATGTTCTATATTTAGACTTGTTAGTTTATTTGAGTTCTCTGGGGGAGATATTTTGTAAAAAGAGCTAGTAGCATAGTCTGTTATCCAAACTTTACCGTGGGAATCCACTGCTATACCAGTTGAAGATTTAATGTTCATAGGTAATTCAAAAATATCAAATTTATTATCTGTTATACTGTACCTGATTAAGACACCTTTTTTTCAAACGCTAGAGCTGTTATCCAAATTCTTTTGTTTTCTTTATCAACTGCCAACGATCCAATCCCTACTTCGTAGTTTGGAATAGTTTGAAATACCTCCTCTAGCGGAATTGGTATTTCTTTAAGTCCTTCTGAGGTTCCATTTATCATCCTATCTATTTGACCATGCCACAAAGAGAGAGATCTTATTTCTACAAAATATATGCTATTATTATTTTCAAATCCTATTGATATTCAATATGAGGTAAAAAAAACACAATGAAAAAGAATGGGGTAATTAGAGTTTCTTTTCTATTATATCAAACTTCCATAACGAATTTAATTTTTCATCCGTGAACCAGAGGTTATTCATCGTATTGTCTAGTTTTATGTCCAAATTCCAAGAATTGCCCGCAGGAAGGTCTCTTGAGTACCCGAAAGGTATTCTGTAGGATTAAAATATCTGTTTAGACGGATCAAATCCAAATAAAGTTCCATTCCTAGTGGAAATAAATCATACCTTGTTCTCTGCATTATCATAAGTAATATCTCTGGGGATACTACATATCTAAGGTACCTTAAATTCTGTTACAAAATAATTGGAATTTGGTGCACTTTCCATTCCACAATTCCACTTTTCATATTCCCAAATTTGATTGGTCGTTTGTTGTTCCATCGTAGAAGCCAATGCGGTCAGATAAGCAATTATCATTGAAAAACCAATAATTGACAGTAGGATAATTGAAAGGATTACAACAACCATCTTTTTAAGCATGATATCGTACCCTATACTTGGGATCTGAGACATAAAATTTCGTCATATATATTTTCTATAATAGATCTCTTGCGTAATTAGGATGAATTAACCCATCCACTAGTGGACTTTATTATCCTGTTCTAAGCAGGATTGATTATTCTATAGTTTACTAGTCTAGATACCATGTCTGATATCTTATCATACTTTCTCAATCTATTCCTGAACACATCATTCATTATTCTGTACTTTTTAATCCTGCAGATTGCATGTTCTGCAACTATCATTCTTCTGGAATGATTCTTGTTGTACTCTTCTTCCTCTTTTGTTAAAATTTGATTCTTTTCCCTCTTGATAGGTAAGGATGACTTTAGTTCATTAGGAAAGTATTCTTCAACTTCCTCTTTGGTCTTTAATCTCTTTGTTATCCGATATAGTTTTTGAGGAATGGGTAAGCATTGCCTTATCAATCCTTCAATCTTTTGTACGTCTCTGCATACATTACTTTGATCTAAATCAAAGAGCAATCCTGTTAGGGTGTAGGTGATGTAAAGTCGGTAGTAGATCAGAACCATAACAAACCTGTCTTTAACACCCAGTTTGAATCGTCTACCTGCTCCTACAGCTCTTTCTCTTCGATGTTTTCCATGAGACAGACGTTTTATCTCATATTTTGCATATTTTGATTCTATTATTTTATAAATATCATCAAACTGCTGGACTGAAAGACCTGTAAAGGATTTAAAAAGCAATGGTTTCTTGGATAACCTATCATAGGATAGCAAAGAAAGTACAGGTTTGTATGAGACTGAAGGAAATATAGCTGTTTT
>JBBRRF010000385.1:0-2382 GCA_038200885.1 Candidatus Nitrosocosmicus sp. | reverse complement strand
ATATGTTTATTCCATCAAAATGGAAAACATGAAGCAAGAGCTGATGCTAAAAGCGTCGCTATATAACAAGTTTTTGTCTCTTTAGACAAGACGTTAAATAAAGATTATTTGTAATCAGGATGAATCATGCAACACAGCATAAGTATTCTTAACATTCCAGATGCAAATAACCACGTATCAACCAAGTTATTTATTGCAATTGCATGGATTACGGTTATTGGAATTTTTGCCAATGCTTTTTCAAATCCGGACTCAAATGGTCTAGATTCAGAACCTAATGACAAAGATAATTCATTATGGCAAGATTCAAATAATTCAAATACAACTACAGTGAATACAAAACAGATCTATTTTAGTCATGGCAATATCACAGATCAAACAATAATTGAGAGCGGAATAAATGGGACAAAGGTTCAGGTTTCTTACTAAGGTATTGGACAATTTACTGGCGGGGACCCAAGGTTACTGAATACTGGATTTATATAAACAATCATAGACCCGGGCCCTGTCAACTTAGGGATTTGAAAAAGAGCAAAGTTGAGTTGTCACTGGATTAAACGAGACAATACCGACAAGATTCCTTGCATCTTGTGCACGATTTATGACCATTTGTTCCGAAATGGTTCATCTTAATCGATATGAAATATTGGGAAGTATTTAAAAAATCACCTTAAGTTAAGAGGGCCGCGTAAGATATGGATTGTTAATCGTAATCAAGCGAAGTATTATTATAACATTTAAACATAATTTTACTATTGTGAAGCAGAAAAATACCCTGTTTGTTCTATTAGTGTTAGGTATTTTATTTAGCTTCATCATACATAATAATACAAGTATTAGTCCTGATTCTACTTTTTTCAAAAATGTGTATGGTCACAATTTCCCTCCAAATAATTATGCTTCATTTGTCGCATCTTTAGATCAATTTCAGACAGAATCGAATCTTGTCGAGTCAAATCTTCTAAATAATAATGTAACTTTGGCTCAAAAACATGCAGATGAAGCTGTTAGTATTTTTTACTGGGACTTGTTGGTAGAAATAGTTAAACAGGATAAAAAAATTGGAGATGATCTTAAATTAGCAGTAGAAGATTTGCGCAACCTGACATCTTCTTTTTCAAATACCCCTACATCAGTTCAAGGTGAAAAACAAAAACTAGAACAATCAAATCAATTAGTTGCGAGTATCAATACCAATGTAGACAAAGTCATAACCCTAACGGAAACTAAAAAGCAATCAGGAGATTCTAACTTTCTAAATCAAGTTACAACGTTCATATCAAATATATTTAGTCCAAAAAAGGATAACAACAATGGCTCAATCCATCCTATGAGATTTGCTGATGGGGTAGACGAGGTACTAAGGAATTATGGTGATGCTTATAGTGTTGACTTTGATATGACCGATATGGGAAATATGGCAAATATAAACAAAGGGTCTATGGTTGAAAATAGTAATAGGTATAATTCTAATAATAATAGCAACATGGATATGAACAAGATGATGGATACGGCACCATCAATGAAGGATTCGGATACCAAAATGAATACAAATAAACCCATAGTAAATATGGCAAATTATCAAAGTGCAAAAGGCATGGCTGAAAAACTATTGGATATCTTTAATAAAGAACTTAAACCCATTATATCCCAAAATGGGACCTCCACGTATAGTACTAATCTGGACAGTGGTATTATGCAACTTGTAAATTTGATAGAATCCAAAGTTCCACCAATGGATATAATGACGATCGTTCATACACAGATTCATCCTAATTTGATAAAAGCTTTTGACTTGCAGATTCTTTCAAATACACAATAATCAGAGGAAAATTTTTATTTTTATTTGACTTAGAATAGGCTATAAATCATTCACAGTCGCTTTGTTTGACCTATAATTAGCCATGTTGGTATCTATCAAGGGTTATAATGAGATGTATAGAATTTGGTGTGTAAGTAGATATCCCAAGTTGGTGTGTAAGTAGAATGTCAAACTTGCTTTTCACAGTAATATTTTGCATGTCGCTTCATGAAAATTAGCATTTGATATCTTAACTTTTTAAGGTGTGTACATAGGACACACGCACCTAACTAATAACTAACCAAGCACCTAGTAGATCTCTTGCGTAATTAGAATGAATTAACCCCATCTGTTATCTGTGATTATTCTCTGGTACTAAACAGGATTCATTATCCTGTAGTTTATTAGTCCAGACACGATGTCTGAAATCCTATCATATCTTTTCAACCTGTTTCTAAATACATCTTCCATTATTTTGAATTTCTTAAACCTGCAGATGGCATGTTCTATCACTATCCTCTTTATGGAATGATTCCTGTTGTACTCTTTTTGCTGTACAGAAAGTTCACAATTTTTTTCCT
>JBBRRF010000384.1:0-2382 GCA_038200885.1 Candidatus Nitrosocosmicus sp. | reverse complement strand
CCGGTGATAACAATCTAGAATCTATTCTTTTGAAATCTTCTTTGTTTTCCTTTGAAGCGGTGTTTACATATACCTTCCTCGGTACTTTCTGTTTAAAACCCAATTTTCTAACAATGCGGTAAATGTCATTAGGATGATACCTGACTCCTGTATTTTGTATTATTACTTCTTCAATTTGTTTTGTGGTCCAACCCTGATTACTTTCCTTTAGAATGGCCTTTATCTTGTATTCTATCTCTACTGATAACTCGGGTCTTCTACCGCCTCTTGGTATATCTTTTAATCCATCCAACCCTTGCTTATCATATCTTTTCAAACATTGAGAAGCCCAGCCCTTACTTTTGTTGTGAATCTCTCTGGCCACATGGGCTGCAATCTTACCGTAATATACAACGTTAAGAGCAAACAGCAACCTTTCCTCTGTCTTTGCATCCTTTTGAGCTCTGTAAACCTTTTCAAATGATGCCCTGTTGGTAATAGTCTAACACTATACAGGGTGATAAGTCAAGTATCTTGATTTAAATCAACATTCATTATTATAACATGCTTAATTTATGCTGTATAACAGCTACTAAATAATTCAACGTTGATGAAAGATTAGATACTTAACTTAGCGGAACTCCCATAGTTAAAAACATTTGGAGAAAACTAAGAATGACCTAGAATCATGATTTAAGAAATTATGTTAATTGGTATAACATAAAAATTATCCACATTTTATTAACATCTAGACCGAAGATGTCTTTCCTGATCGCGTTTTAGGATATTTATTACTATATTATATAAATAAATTGTACACTAAAATGAGGATTACTAAACTTTTTTATACCTATTTTTTTCTTGTTAATGGATGAGTAATACCGATAACAATATTAAAAATTATTGGGAAAAACGTCTTAATGATAATTATGGTTTACAAGGAACTGGATACATAGGACTAGGTAAAAAATATAATGCATGGATGTATCGAGTTAGAAAGAAAGTAGTATTAAAAAAGCTAAATGGACTAAAATTTAATTACAAAGATGCCGATGTTCTAGATATCGGTTCTGGAAGTGGATTTTATGTTGATATTTGGAATAAAATTGGAGTTAAAAGTTTAATGGGATGTGATATCACTAGCATATCCATAAAAAATTTGAAGAACATGTATCCAAATAGAGAATTTTTGGAATTGGACATTAGTTCTAACATGATTCCTATCTCAAAAAAGTTTGACTTTATCTCCGCTTTTGATGTGCTGTTTCATATAGTGGACGATGATAAATATGCTGCTGCAATAAAGAATATCTATAATTTATTGAAACCGGGTGGTTTTTTGATGTTCTCTGAAAACTTTGTTCACACTAAATCATTACATAACCCCTATCAATCCACACGCTCTTTATATGATATTCAATCACTACTGATAGAGTCAGGTTTTTTGATTCTGGAAAGATCTCCTATGTTTTATTTTATGAATGCCCCTGTAGATTCAACCAGTATCTTGATCAATAAATTCTGGAATTTAATTAAAAGAGTTGTATATAAGGGTGAAAAATTAGGTTCAATTACCGGATCTTTATTATATCTATTAGAAATTGCCATGGTTTCACTTAAAAAAGAGAGCCCTTCTACTGAGTTAATGATTTGCAGGAAACCATAATTTGAATTTAACTTAATAATATTTGGAAAAATAATGTCAAAAAAATTTGTAAGTATCTGATAATAATTAATTGAGACTGGGTCATAATTCATTTTGATTTCTGACATCATTTCCTAATTGACTAACAGCCTGACATGTACTTTATCGTCCTTCTTGGATTATTCTTCTTTTGTATCTTGTAGATATAGTATACAAGTAACTGATAGAGCAATACAGAAAGAAGAAAACACAGTTTCAACCATCCATCTGTGTCCATAGCTTACGCTATCCTCCTTCCATCGTTGAAGATCATGTCTCTGTGCTATCAAAGACAAATTTAAGATTATGACCTGTTTTTCTTACCCTTGTATCCTTTCGGACTTTAATACAAGATGTACCATTATCTGATAAACACCTGAAAGTATCATTACTGTCATATGCGCCATCAGCTAAAAGTTTGTCCAATTCCATTCATTTGATTTAACAAGGTCATCAACCAATGTAGGTATCAACTTGCTATCATAGACGTGCTCATCTGTAACCTGCATAGATAGTTATTTTCTTGCTCTTTGTATATCAACGGCGACATGAATTTTTAGATACCCTTTCTTTTTTGTTCTTATATTCCATTTTTGTTCATCCATTGACTTCTATTCGTCACTTTGATGCCTGTACTGTCTACTGCAATTATGATATACCCATTATCCAGGTTTATATTTTTGTTATTGTCATCTTTTATCTTAACATTCAATCTGTTT
>JBBRRF010000383.1:0-2400 GCA_038200885.1 Candidatus Nitrosocosmicus sp. | reverse complement strand
TAGAAATAGGTTGAGAAAGTATAACAAGGTATCAGATATAGTATCAGGACTGGTAAACTACAGGATGATTAATACCTGTTAGTTACGGAGATAGATGATGGCCAGAGGACATGGCTAACTTCTGCTAATTGCGCAAGAGACCTACACATAAAATAGATGCACTATAAGGTCAAATTAAGATGTATACCCATATATTTTAATAAAAACTTGAGTAATAAATAATACATTATCTCTAACTGTATACAAAAAAACGTTACTATACTTAGTAGTGGGTTCGGTGAAAATCATGAGGATATCCACATGGGTCGCAATTTCAGCATTCCTATTGATAACCATACAATCATCATTTAAAATATTTCAGGCAACTTTTTTATATAAAATCAATCATGTCATATAAATAAGGCTCTGTTAACAGTTGTGTAAAATAGTAGATATACTCATCTGTAAACTAATAATACTCATTTTCAGCAAGATATAGCCTAATATATTTTTGATATGTATTCAGAATTTCAAAGTAATAATTTTATTCTAAACAAACACAATCAGTTTACATTAGGGAGTAGAGATGTATTTACACAACTGTTAACCACTGCTAATTGCGCAAGAGATCTACTGTATAGCAAGTTCAGGTCTATTTAGACAGAATAGGAATAGAGTGGATCAACTGAATCATGCAATAAGGCACTTGTAAACGGGATTAGAGAATCAAAAATTGAGCTATTCGTTTTTTTTAATTTCACAAAAAAAATCTAAAAATTTAATTTTTCCAAAAAAAATTGAGTTATTGCTCTTCAGTATCCATTTGTAGGTCTTCACTAATGATTTGTCCTCGGATTTCCCCGTTAGGATTTTGTTCTGTGTGCATATTAGCATAAGTATTCCCATCATTCATAGCGTTTACCAAATCAGAGATTTTCATTCCTTCCAAAGAACCAGAAAGATCATCTCCCGTAATGGTGCCACTTTCAGAAACCTCCGATCGGGGAGAATCAAAATCAAAGAGAGTAGCTACGACCGGTCCATTCTCACCTTCAATTCCATAATGAATATGCCCTGCGGTAACTCCTTCTATGTCTGTCGCATTAATGGTATAATCTACATTATCTCCACCTACTGTAAAATCTGCAATTCCTGTTGCCTGTGTGTCTACTGGTGGAACCTCTTGATCCCCTGAAAGAACTGTACTGTATAAGGTATTATCGTTGTCCTGTGCAAACGTTTGAGATAATAAGGTTGTGGATCCTATTCCAAAGATTCCTACTACAAGGAGGATTGTCGACATAACAAATAATGGTTTATTATTTCCTCTATTCATAATAGTAAAATGTGTCTAATAGTATATAAATAAGTGGTTTGTCTGGTGTGGCTCTGTTAACAGTCATGTAAACACGCTGATGCTCTCTCCATGTAAACTAATTGTGCTTGTTTTGGCGGAATGTTTATTGTTGTAATCACGTGTCCAATCATGTACGAATTTACCAATGTCATGTTCATTCAGAAGGGTGGAATTGTTTATTGCTTGTCGTTGTGCATCCATAGCCATCTTACCTCTATCAGATTTAGCTCAGGAGACCTTGTTGACAGAAATACCAATTGTATCCTTGGATGGTATCTGACTATCGTTTGCTTTACCTTTTTTGACTTGTGTATCGATACATTATCAAGTACCAAAAATATCTGTCTTATACTGTCATCATACTTTTGATCTACTCTCTTTATGAAATCCAAAAACTGCTTACCTGTCTATTGTTTGTAGTGTAGGAATGTGTCCACATCTTATTGTTGGCATAGTCATATACACCAAATACATTTAGAATGCCCTTTATCTTCTGGGCCTTAGAAACCTTAGATTGGATGGACGACCATGAGGTACCGCCATAGGTTTTGGCTACTATCGGTCCCTTTTCATCTTCATATATAGGAGGACCGAATCAGTTGGTAGATTACTGCCGTATCTTAGTTCTTCAATTCTCTTTTTTTCAAAGGGTATTCCGGGTCAGTGCTATTACCCAGGGTGATCTTTGACTGACTGCCTAAGTATTTTATTCCATATTTTAGGAGGATGTTTCTTATTTCGGTGTGGCTTGTGGAATCCACAAGATTCAGTTCCTTGGATATATATCCAGCAAGACCACGTAATGACCGTGTTGAGAAGGATAGTGTAGACCATAACCTTCTCTTGGATTTTTGGTTGCTAAATCTACTATCTTTTTCTCAATATCTGATATTATTTTGACTGGTTTGTGTCTGTGTATTTTTGATACTATTCCTTCGATACCATTCTTGTTGAATCGATGTATCCATTTTCTTATGTTGTTGAAGTGCCTTGTTGCATGATTCGTCTATATCCCAAAATATTTAGCTAACTTCTTTCCATAGGCCATGTGAAATGGTCAGACT
>JBBRRF010000382.1:0-2422 GCA_038200885.1 Candidatus Nitrosocosmicus sp. | reverse complement strand
CATGTAAAATATCTTGGAATAAATGACAAGCTGGGGTTCTCTTCTCGTGGTCCCGACCCTACGTCTGATCCCTTAGTGGAATTATGTGAATTAGTTAAAATAAGCAAGTTAAATTTTGGTTTTGCCTTTGACTTGGATGGGGATCGACTGGTAATCGTTAATAATGAAGGAATTCTGCTTAATCCTGATTCGACCTTATTGTTATGTATTGCCGGCGTTGTACGCAATAACCTATTCAAAAGATTTACCATTAGTCTCGACTCTAGTCTCTCAATCGAACAATATGTCAATAATCATGGTGGTCAAGTCTTTGTCTCTAAAGTTGGAGAATCAAACGTGATAAAAAGGATTTTTGAAACCGATTCACAAGCAGGTGGAGAGGGAAGTAGCGGGGGATTCATCATGCCAAGGTTTACTTCTTGTAGGGATGGGTTATTGGCGAGCGTTATTATCAGCTCATTAGATCAGAATACAATTAATGAATGTATGAATCTATCTTCAAAATTTAAACAAATACGAACAAAGCATTCTATAAATCCTAAAATTGATAGTAAATATCTCTTTGAGAAAATATTATCCTCATTAAAATCCTATTCAACAGATGTATTATATACTGATGGTTTGAAATTTATTCTGGACGATAGTTCTTGGATTCTAATACGTTTCTCAAATACCGAACATGCACTTAGAATATCATTGGAGTCAACAAAAGAAAAAGTAGATTCTATGTATAAATTATTTCATAATAAAATAATTGAAATTTATGAAAAAATTTAATGAGAAACAAATACTGAATTTAATTGTATCTAAATTTGGTAACAACAATATGGAACCATATATAGGTAAGGATGACATATCAATTATGCCATTAGATTCATTAAATTCTTCATCTAATGAATTTAATGATAATAAATTTTTGGCTGTTACCTGTGATATGTTAGTTGAACATACTGACGTCCCACCCAAAATGACATTTGAACAAATAGCCCGAAAATCTATAGTTTCCAGTGTAAGTGATCTGGTTTCAAAAGGAATAATACCAAAAGCCGCTTTAATATCATTAGGGTTGCCCAAATCATTAAAAAACTCTGAAATTTCTAGACTAATTAATGGCTTATCTTTAGCTTCAAAAGAGTTTGGAATATATATTGTTGGTGGTGATATTAATGAATCTAAGGAAATCATAATTGATTGCTGTATGTTTGGATCTTTATCTTCGGTAGCAAACATTCCTAGAAGAAATGGCGCATGTATTGGTGATTATGTGGTTGTTTCTGGTACTTTCGGTTACAGTTCTTCGGGATTGAAAATTCTAATAAACAATCTATCAAGCCCAGATAGTTACTTTAGAAAAAGATCTATTGATTCTGTCTTAAAACCTTCTCCTTCTTATGAATTTGGAATATTTATTGCCCATTATTTTTCTTCATCCATGGATTCTAGTGATGGTCTCGCCTCTTCGTTACACGAGCTATCAAAGCAAAGTGGAGTGAATTTACTAATAGAAGAGGACAAGATTCCTATTCCCACAAAATTGAAGGAATTTTTATCAATAAATAATCTTGATTTTCACGACCTGGTATTTTATGGAGGTGAAGAATACAATATAGTAGGAACAATATCAGAAAAAAATCTACTGGAAATTTCCAAGATTTTGAAAGTGCATCAACTAAAATTGTATATTATCGGCAAAGTAGTTAGTGGAAATGGGCGAGTATTTGTTCTCACTTCCAATGGAAATAAGAAATTGCTTAAAAACAAAGGGTATACGCATTTTGGCCCTGTTAACTTAAGGTGATTTTTCAAATACCTCCCAATATTTCATATCGATTAAGATGAACTATTTCAGAACAAAAGGTCATAAATCGTGCTCAAAATACAAGGAATCTTGTCGGTATTGTCTCGTTTAGTCCAGTGACAACTCAACTTTGCTCTTTTTCAAATCCTTAAGTTAACAGAACCCGCATTTTACTTAAGAAGGTTTTTAAATGTGACAATCAAAAAATTCTACATTCATGTCACAAGAGGAAATTACTCAATATAAATGGGGGGTAGCCCATATTTTTAGTAGTTATAATAATACTTTAGTCCATATAACTGACATAAGCGGTGCAGAAACTATTTCCATTAGTTCGGGTGGACGCCATGTAACAGCAGATCGTTATGAATCTTCCCCTTATGCAGCTATGAAATCTGCCGTTTCTGCAGCTGACGCTGCCAAAACAAAGGGTATTAATGCACTCCATATACGCGTAAGAGCAGTAGGTGGAGTTGGGCCAAGAATTCCTGGTCCTGGTGCTCAGGCTGCTATAAGAGCCCTAGCTCGAGCTGGATTTCGTATAGGTAGAATAGATGACGTTACACCGGTTCCTCATGATACTACTAGAAAACCTGGTGGTCGTAGAGGTAGAAGAGTATAATT
>JBBRRF010000381.1:0-2422 GCA_038200885.1 Candidatus Nitrosocosmicus sp. | reverse complement strand
GTTGAGGACTGTTTAGGAATATATGTTAAATGGTATATCTTGAAGATAAAAAGATCAAACCTGGTATAAAGATAAGAAAGAATTCTATCATCTCAATTAGAAATAACAGGTTAAGGGACAAGGAAGTAATATTGCAGACGGAAAATGACCTTCTGAAATGGAAAAAGAGGAGAAAGTACGGATGTAGATGGATGGCTGAAACAGCCTTTTCATCCATAAAAAGAATGTTTGGAGAACATACATTAGCCACCAGGTTTCAAAACATGGTAAAAGAGATGATGATAAAGGTATCACGGTATAACCTATTTAGAAGAATATAAATCAACAGAATTGGATGTTACGTTAGGATGATTAATTAGGCAACAAAGCAAAAAACAAGGTATAGTTTAACTGTTTTTCGAATCTTGACAATATGATTTCGTTATTTGGAACGCAAAGTCATACAGATCTTGCATAAAATTTTTCAGAACCTGAAAAGATGGATTGGATTAATGAAAATCATGCCAAGTTGACATAGTCTATCTATGATATTGGCTAGCATATCTAATTTAATTTTACACAAAAATACAAAGACATCTTATTGTTATCTTCCATGGTATTTAATATGAATTTAGTTTTTCTATTCTTTATAGAATAAATTAGAATATTTATGCCATAGTATATCGAGTATGAAGGACAAGCTAATTATAGCCATGAAAAATCTTTATTGTTGGAATCTTCTCCAGACAGGTATAGATTGATAATAAAAATTCGAATAATTTAATTGTCTTAAAGGGTTTAATTTCTAATATAACCATTAAGGTTTTCCATTTAATTTTTTAAGGCTAATTAGGATTTTCTACGATGAACAAGGAAATTTTCGATGTGATAATAGCAGGTAGTGAATTATCTCATTGTGGTATCATTTAATTTCTGATTTGTCTTTACTTCTCCATCCCTAATTGAAGCCTTTACCGTATCTACTGAAAATTCTGCATTCTCATAAATGGATGGAAATGGCTCGTCTCTTGTTAAATAGTATACACGCTTTATTTCTGCCCCATGTTCTTCTGCCACTTTTTTATATCTTAAACGAAGTTGTTCAAATTTGTCTTGGTCCTCTTTTTTTTCCGAATTAAAATTATTCTCTAGCATCGTATAAAGATCATCCATCAGCCTAAGATAATATGTAATTACTTTGGACATTTTTATATTGTGAAGTGTTTTATCACTGAACATGATATCTCTGGCTCTGTGCTGGACTTCTAGCAGGTTATCTGGTAGAGTATCAGTTGTTTTAGGATAGTTTTCTACCAGAAAAATTTGTTTGTTATTAACCGGAGAGGCATCTATTACCTCTCTTAATGGAGTATTACTTAGCAAACTGCCATCCCAAGCAAATACCCCTTTTTCTATTTCCACCCATCCAAAATAGTACGATGGATATCCAGTTGTTGCTAGAATATGTTTTGAAGATATTTGTTGTTTGGCACTATCAAAAATTAGCGGTTCTGCAGTCAATACATTAACTGCGGTTATTATCAGACGTGAGTTAAATTTACCATTTGGTTTCAACTTGTTATAATCGATATATTTCTCGGCAGTTTCCACTAAAGGTGAGTGGTCATATAGATACGTCCATGTATTAGGTGTAAAATATTGTCGATCTGTAAATGCAAATATAGGGCTCCATCGGGGTACAAAGATGTTTTTATTTCCATAAAATGCCGAACTATAAAACGACATCATTGATTTAAATTGTGAAAAATGGGATATTGCTGAATGGTCTGTTTTATTTGTTGTACGCGGGCTTGATACTGGGGTCTTTTTTGGTGTTGTAGATCCAGTTAACCATGTTGTATAGTGAGAATCCAAGTTTGTACTTCCCTCAGCTAATTCCAACCAATATTGTTCTAATGCCTTTTCCGGATGATCTTCCTTACTACCTGCGATTATAGCAGCATTAAGTCCACCTATTGATGTACCTGCGATTATGTCAATTTTTATATTTTTATTTGCAAGTGCTTTGAATACTCCACAGCCAAAAGCCCCCAAGGAACCTCCGCCTTGAAGTATCAACACATTTTCTATGGTCTCAGACATAGTCAAATATTCTACTCCTTTACCACTTTACCCATGTACCTAAGTAGCTATGTACCACTCATCACTCCCTATTACTCTACATAATGATTATGAATTAATTGATCATAGAATCGGACTGATTTTATATTAACAAATTCAAGCATGCCGTATCTTGACAATTCTCTACCAAAACCACTTCTCTTCACTCCCCCAAATGGAACTCTAGGATCGGAAGCTACAATATTATTAACAGATACTATTCCGGACTCTATACTGCTTGAAAGTCTTTCTGCTCTATCTAGATCCTGAGTCCATATACTCGCTCCAAGACCATATTCTGAATCATTAGCAATCCTTATAG
>JBBRRF010000380.1:0-2427 GCA_038200885.1 Candidatus Nitrosocosmicus sp. | reverse complement strand
CAAGACTTGGATTTGACTCAATTACTTTTAACGATCCATTAGTGGCGCTCAAACATTATAGGCAATATAACAAAAGATACTCACTGGTACTAGTAGATTGGAATATGCCAAAAATCGACGGAATGGGTCTTGCTAGAAAAATAAGAGAATATAATTCCAAAGTGAAAATCATTTTAATTACACCCTACTTTATTGGCGAAATTTTTACAAAGGATGAGTTTAAGGAAGTTAAAATAGCAGATGTAATTCAAAAGCCGATAGTACTTAGGGAATTTGGGCGACGAATAAACTTGCTTTATTCAAAGGAGAAATAGATTTACTAATAGCAACCCAATGGGCAAAAAAATATCAGAAGGGACAAATTGGTTCAAATCCCTGACATATTTTCAAATCCTATATGTAAGTTTATTAAGTGCGAAGTGTGGGATTTGAATCCTAATGCTTGTCGCTTTAGGATTCTGATCGACTAGGAGGCATTTATATAAAGACTATTAATGCAGGTGAAATAATATATCATAGTCAAAAAACCTCAGAAAATATTGTACTTGACAATGACAATGATAACAGCAATATTGATGGGCAATAACAACGAAGAATGTTCAAATGATGAAGACAATGGTACAACTCAACTCAGAGATTAGTCCAGTCACAATCGAACAATCAACTAATCAACAAAACTATGGAGAATAATCAAGTATCATATGGAATAGTTAGCAAAGCTTATTCTCATATTGTATTTTAGTATCCAACGTTTTTATTTAATTCATTTCCTTAAAATATACCCAATTCTCAATACGTTATTGCTAATAGTTTATATAAATTGTCTTTTAATCACAAAGTAATGAATAAAGTAGGTATTACATTAATTGCAGTTGCGTTGCTTAGTGCAATTGCTTTGGCTAGACAACTTTCGGAACCAATATCGGCTCAACAACAGGAACAATCTACTGCCTTTGTAGTACAAGATACAACCCAGTCTATGCAAGATCCTCTGCCAGGCCATGAATCACATCAAGTTGTGATTGCGGCTCCACTCAGAGATGACGAAAAGATTTATTCAGGTATAGTTTCATTTACTGCAAGCCAACCCATCGAGGTGGTAATACTACATAAGTACAATCTGGTATCAAATTCATCTATAATTGCAGAACCATTGAAGACATCAGTTGATGATGGCAAATTTGCGGCATCAGTGATGAAACAATTTACAGAATCCCCATTTAATGCAGGATCATTTGTATTTGCTGGTAACGCTTTAGCATTCCACAATTTAGAAGGAAAACCCTTCGTTATAACCTACACAATAGATGGAGATGTTAGTTCCTTAACACAATAAAGATGGCAGCTTTGCTAATTACCTCGTAAAAAAATGCAAAGTTCGGGATTTGAACCCGCCATGTCATGATTCTGTTACGCTCTCAGATATCTCTTCAAAATATGATTTACTTTTGTATATCGGTGTTCTGACTCTCATGTCTATAGATTAAGGATCTACATCAACATCATTTCACCTTTAAGACTAATCATTCAAATCATGTAATGAGTTTTAGATTTCAACGATTCATCAAGTGCAAGAATATTTTCGCACAAAAGGTCACAAACTAAAAGAAGATGATTATTTGATTTCGCTTTGAAACATTATTAAGATGTATTTTTGAGTTGGCAGCCTATATGCATATGGGTTTCATAAATTATGTCCTTACTAGTCTTTTATGATTGAATTAACTAAAGTCGAAAGAGAAAATAAAATGTATGTAAATGATAAAGTAATCATATTGATAAAAATACGATAGCCGCATCTGAGTTATTGGAATTAGCAGGTTTTTCATCTTCGGTATATGACATCTATCTGGCAAGAAACAAAGAATAAGAGGAAAACAAACGAATATTATCATCCTGAAGTTACTAAAGTATTTTTGATTCTGACCTCATGTTGACAATTGCAACAGACCCGGTAAATCTGGTTCAAGATGGTTATGATATACTATGGGATACTACCATGTGTAAATTCATATAGAATCATTATAATGATGGAACTAATTTTGCCGAACAAAAGGAATGAAAATGGTGTTAAGTTTAAGATTAGTAGTTAAAATCACCAAAAATAACATAGATTTTCTGAATTCGTTAAACTATCATGAAATAAGACATGTAGACAGAATAGAAGCAATATTAGAATTTTTTTCCATGACACCTTCAAAGAACACGAGAATCAAAACGCTACGGTTAACAGCTGTGTAAATGACGAGATATATTCATCTGTAAACTAGTTGTGCTTGTTCTGATTCCGTGCTTTTTGTTGTATTCACATGTCCAGTCAGATACGGCTTTACCAATCTCCTGTTCATTTTCAAATGTGGAATTGTTTATCGCCTGTCTGTGCAACCATAACCATCTAACTTCTATTAGATTAAGTTCAGGCGTTCT
>JBBRRF010000379.1:0-2436 GCA_038200885.1 Candidatus Nitrosocosmicus sp. | reverse complement strand
TGGTGGCTTTTCTCTGGGCAGTATCTTCTTAAACTCATCCCATAATTTGTCTGGAATGGTTATAATAGTAGGATGAGCTGTAGTAACTTGATCATTTCTCACTTTCTCTTCCTTCGTCTGGACACAGATCACAGTTTAAAAGGATAGGAAAGGAGCTATATTTCTATCGAATTTTGGGATAGGCTCTTACTTGAACAGCAAGAATTAATAATTAAACAAGAAATTGATGTTGACTACGCCATTTCCCTACCAGAAAATTCCTGAAAAATCTTCTAGGCTATCTTCTATTCGCTAGTCAATAATGATTTTATTGATCTAATTAATTAACCTTTCACACTCCATATACAATTTCCTATATTCACAATTGGCTCACACAGACTAACCCATCTGCTGATCTGAATGTCAAATATCTTATCGGTTTGTTTGAACAACATAGAGGCATCAAATTTTCAAGATTTTCCCTTGTAATAAGTTCCCTTAGTTCAGAAGTTTCTTTAGTCCAGATTTCATTGGAGTATTCGTAGATTTGGATCCAGATTAGGAAATAAATCTGCCGAGCAAAGAAAGACAACTAGGACAAAATAACTAATTCATCATAAAAACCCGACTTTCCATTAATAAATCAAATCAAAAAAAAGTTGCATAAGAACCAAAATAATGGATGAAAAGTAAAATCTGTCACTATTTTTCAACCCATGCTAATAATAGTTTGCTGACGCCTACTAGACTTGAAATTTAAGTTTGACATTCCTCATGATTGGTAAACTATATGATGATAAATCCTTCCAAGATACAAAAAGTGATATTGATTAGTAAAAGTCATTAACCGATCTATTGATGCAAGAACATTATTTGGTAAACAGATGATAAAGAAATGAATTTGATTCCACCAGTTATTGGGTAAAACTATAAAATTTGCATGAATGGTTCCATGGAAAGTGGGTCAGCCATTTACATTTGTAGTCGATCGGAATGTATTTAATATCTTACCAATTTCTTTCGGATACTGATCCATTACTGCATGGCCAGCATCTTTTATCTGTACAAGCTAGGCTCCTGGAATCTTTTCTACAATCTTTAAAGAATTGACATGCGGTTGGTATTTAACATCATCAGTCCCAGTTATGACCAAAGTGGGTTTATTCAATTTTGCAAGCTCATCACAAGCACCACTCCAGTTTGGATTATCCTCCCAATGCTTTCCTACGATATTCTGGTTATTTGCTATTTCAGGAGGCAAACCAGGCTTTAATTGTTGTAATGATGTGATATTTGCTGGAACGTTAACAGATTCAGGGTGTAGTCTTATCCATCCAGTTCCCAGGGAGGCAGAAACAAGCGATTTTATTTCCTCCGTAGTGATTGGAATATTATTCAGAGATTTGTTTACAATATCGGATTGCAATTTTATAAACTCAGCTGGTTTAGGTGTATGATTTTTTCCACCACATGATGAACCAACAAGCACAATTCTATCGACCTTATCTGGATACATTATTGTAAGCTCTTGGGCTAAATATGATCCAAGAGAATATCCGAAAACATCTGCTTTTGGTATTTTTAGAGCATCTAGCAGACCAGCTGATAAGTGTATGGTTCAGACCCAGCTGTTGTATTTCCAATTCCACGTTGATCAAACGCAATTACAGTGTGATTTGAAGAAATACTCGCTGGAAAGACGGATCCTAGGCATCCATACCATCAGAAGCGCCATTGAAAAGTAAAATTGGCTCACCTTTACCAAACATCTTGTACGTAATATCAATGTCTCCAACACGAACTTTTTCCAATGGTATATCATGTATATTTACCGAATTCGTAGCATTGGAACTTGTTTGTCCTAGATCTGATTGACCGTATGCTACTTTAGTAAACCCAAAATAATCATAATTACTAATTGATGAGCTTGAAACAATAAGTGTAGATATGACTGCAATAAGGAAAAGGCGATCTTTCCTAACAAGTCTGGGACTAGACATCAACCCCTTAAATACTGCCATATATATAAATGGGATCCGATCCTAGGCAATGACTAAATCGTCATCCTCACTACTAATTGGTATAATGTGTTCCTATTTAAGATAGTCTAATCCACCCGACCGGATCCCAAATAAAGTCATTAAATAGTCTAGCGGTCATATTTGAAGATCGTTAAATTCTGAGTTTACTGACGTCATTTAAGGTTGGGCCGTGATCCTTTGTAGTTGTTTGACCTTGGGAAATGTAATTCATATTTTGTTCCATAGAATCATGTTCAATATCATTGATTGGAAAAAAAGTTGGATTACTTTGACATATACCAATTAGCATATGTTATCAAACAGCTCTCAACAGATAGTTTCTCATATTAAGACCAAATCTTTTGGTTCTAAAGTATTCAGAAATCCTTTGTCTAAAATCCTCAAAGGATGAGTAATATTCTAGTACAAGCAAGTC
>JBBRRF010000378.1:0-2436 GCA_038200885.1 Candidatus Nitrosocosmicus sp. | reverse complement strand
ATGTATTCTAATTTACGTTGACTGGTACAACAATGGTAAAAGGATATCCACTACAAAATGCTATCCTGAGGAAAGATACTCTGGTCATAGAGATGATGGTTGGTACTTACGTTTTGTAAAAGCACTTAAACTAGAAGACATGCTACCAGTACCAGTTGCTGTGAGGGGGTGACATATGTCCCTTGGTTCTACATATTTTCTGTCATGACTATCACCAGGAGCATTACATTCATACTGTAAAATTTCTTTTTTAGCATCTGATATTTTTGATATTTCGGGTTTTTCAATGTTGTAAAGATAGATCAATTGAGAATCTATTGTTTTTCTTGGGTTTCGATTGGTTGATAATTTATTGCCAAAATGCCTATTGCTTTTGTTCTGTAGATGAGAGGAGAAACAGATGTCTCCTTGCCTATTAGGATGCAAAAGGAAATCTGTTATGTCCTTTATAGAAGCGTGTATTACTGATGGTGGAATTCCTAATTTTATACAAGGCGTGTAAATGTCATTAATAAATGACGAGAAAATGGTGGGGGATCTCTGCATCCTGGATCTCGTTATTGTAGAAACTATTCATTAATTGCAATATTCTAAAACCCTGGACACATTCTTTCACCGTTGCAGCTGTTTTGTATACTTGTTTCATAAAACCCCTGATGCCCTCGATGTCTGGAATTTCTTCCTCTCTATGTGCTCACTAGAGACATTGTGAAGATATTTTAGGGGATTTATTCTTTTTTGACCATAAACGTTTGTATCATGCGGTAGTTGCAGGACCATTCTCGCAATACTAATAGTGAAAATCGTTACACTATTGTTATAAATTCCTCTTTTGTATTACTTTTTCCGATTCTTTAGCCTCATCTCCATCCTGACCTGTCCTTCTAAAAATCTTCTTTTTTCTTCCTCATCTCTCAAAAGCAATTGAGGAACCTCCGTAGGCGTTCCTTTTTCGTCTAGTGCTACTAGGGTTACATATGCAGTGCCGGTGTGAACCTTTTGGGACTTGTTTAGATCTTCTGCTTCTATTTTTACCTCCACTTCCATAGAACTTCGCCTAACGTAGTTTATTCTTGCCTCTAAAATCAATGCATTTCCAATATATACTGGCTTTAGAAATGTCATGCTGTCTATGCTTGCTGTTACAATATTTGCATGACCTGCATGTCTCTTTGCCACTAAACCAGCCAACAAATCCACATATTTTAAAATCATTCCGCCAAAAACATTTCCAAGCGGGTTAGCATCGGAAGGCAGCATTACTATCGTCGTCTCTGCTTCTGATTCTTGGACTGTTTTTTTGGGTTTATCTTGTGGTGGTTGAAACTCGTTTGTCAATATACTCATCATATAGACTCAGACTTATTAAATTCTTGAATTCTAAAAATAGTCTGATTTCTTTGGCATGTCAAGTCATGCGCATCAGTCGATTAAGGATTCATTCATTTTTTAGAAAATCATGGGTTTTTGATTCGTGATATGTTTTACCTATTTTGTTGCCTAATTATGAATATCGTTATCCAATAGTACTTTTTATGCCATATTATACCGAATCCGTTAATCGTTTACAATTATCTTTGACTAAAAATGTCAGAAAATGAAAGGAAAATCGAATTAGGCAACAAAGCATATTTTACCTAGTTTTTTCATGTTTGTAAGTGTAATGTATCATGCTATTTTGTTAAGAAATGCGGCTTATTTTTACCCATAAAGTAATTTCATGATTGTAGTTTATTGAATTTATATTAAACTTTGACCAATTATTGATATGTTTTCATCTGGCAAGGTGTTGTTTCTTATGTCTGTTTTTTTTCTAGGCTTAACATCTTTTGTAAATTATCATACTTCTCTAGTCAGAATCTTTGGACGTTTTCAAACGTCAAAAATTTGGTTCTTGTTATTTGTATCTTTCTTTTCTTTGTTTATGGTAATTTATTTCTCCCCACTTGACACTGAACAACTAGCTTTTGCACATTCTTTTTTTGGAGGTAATGATGCTAGTTTTAATGGCACTCAAACTCAAACAATAGGAAATTACGTGGTAGAGCTTTTAGTAAATCCATCAAAACCTATGATTGACAAAGATACCTCTTTCCTTTTCCGTCTTACTTCTAACGCTGGCGATGAATTGATCGAACTTCCAGTTTCTTTTTCTATTTTTAAAGACGGAAAGCCTGTATTTTCAAATCCAAATAATTTTACACTGGTTAGACAAGGCCATTATGATTTTGATTATACCTTCAGTGAACCCGGAAAGTATATTCTATTTGTGGATATTAAGGACATTTTCTATACCCTAAATATTTTGAACTCTGAATTCGAAGTTGATGTTCAAGTTCCAATTGCAGAAAGAATCTATGATCTTTTACAAACCTTTGTGGTGAATTATTATTATATTTACATACCACTTTCTGCTTTGATTGGAATATCCTTTAT
>JBBRRF010000377.1:0-2441 GCA_038200885.1 Candidatus Nitrosocosmicus sp. | reverse complement strand
CTCATTGTTATCAATAATTACAACAGAACCTATATTGTTGTCTATCATAACCTTGGAAGTATCAAAAATATTTTGTTCTTGATCGATTACTTTAACATCTTTCTTTACTATCTCTGAAATACCAATCGATTCTAAACCCATAGTTATGTTTCCCATTTCCTTTTATATTAAACTATACGACAAAACGCCTCTGTAAAGTTAAGATCGGATATTTCTGTTGTAGTGATATGAAAACAACTCAAACCCTTGATCTTAATCTCAGTTGTCTATAACGTCAAAACCAAGAAGAATTTCGCCTCACCTAACCAATGATTCGTTGTACTCTAACCATTTTACAGGGTCTATGGATTGAGGTTAGCTAAATATTTTAGCAATTAGGGTAATCGTACAAGGCATAATTCACTATATCTTTCAGTAGCCAAACTAATTCAAAGCCAGTCATCCAATGAAACATATTAGTAGTAATTACACATACCTGATACACCTGTAATAGAGTTAGCCAACCCTGGAACTATATTGCTGTATTACTTTAATACAGAATTCGCGATAGATTATTCATGGAAAAGATGAATTTTTTTGATTCAACGGAGATTGGAAGTCATGTATTTGTAATATATAATTCTAAAGAACTTGAATTGTCTGATTTACATTCTATTTTAAATAATGGTTTAGACCAAAATATATTAGTAATTCTTTTTTTAAAAAACCACTCCAAACATGGAATCTATAATGAGGCTAACACGCGTACATATTTTACAAATTATAAGGGTTTAAAGACGAAAAACAATATTATAATCAAACAGACCGATGAATGGTTTAATCCGGATGAGTGCTCAAACTTTGAAAAATTTATTAAAAAGTGGGAAACACTAGTTGATACCGCTATTAGTAATGGGTATAAAGGTATCAGAATAGTAGTGGAAACGAACAGATTCTTGAGAGAAATACTTGATAACGGATTTATCGCATATGACAAAATTCTAGAAGAATTATTTGATTTTCCTATTACTACCATATATGTATATAAAAATAAAGATGTTGAAACGATGACGCTCCAACAAACTGCAATGTTAAAATCAAATCGCGGATACTATTTACAGGAATTGACAGTATGACGTTCAAATTATACCAACTCTCAAAAGCCGGTATAAATACTCAGAGCCTATCCCAGAATTATACCAATTAACATAAATAAAGAAACAAGATTTATGGCTAGGATTTCACAATATTAAGTCATGTCTCATATCTTGGGCCAACATCTTGTCCTTCTAAGATACTTTTGTACAGAACATAGTAGGTTCATTTCTGTTTCATGGCAGTAGTTTGCACAAATGTCTTTCTTCAGGTTTCTGTTTATCTTAGTATCCACCGGGTTTAGAAATGGTGATCTTTTTGGTAGATACACGACTGTAAGCCATCCATTCAGATTGTCTTTTCACATACTGTCTGATCTTTTTGCTGACATGAAAAGAAGCATTGTCCAGTACCAGAATGAATTTTTTGACATTTCTTTTCAGCACATATCTTTTGATGCTGTTTAGATGATTTATGAAATCGCCATTGTTTCTGGTCTTACCTGTATTGAATTTAATTTAATTTTGCTTAGCGGATAAAGCAGCCTGATGAAAGCATTTACCTTGTTGTTGGTCCCTTTGTGAAGGATCTTTTGCTGTTCTCCTCTTTTCATATAGGTTCTGGTTAGGTATGGCCGCATGTACAGCCATGTTTCATCTTCAAACCCTAGTAGTATCTTTTTTCTGAGAATATGGTATATGATGGTGTAGTGATATCTTATTCCTGTCTTCTGTATGATTAATTCCTCAACCTGTTTTGTGGTCCAGCCTTGATTGCCCTATTTCAGAATAGTTTGAATCTTGTACTGTAACTACCTCTTTTGATATCTCCGGTCTTCTGCCGCCTTTTGGTATGTCTTAATCCATCCAACCCTTGTTTATCATATCTTTTTAGTCATTTACAAGCCCCGGATCTATTTCCATGAATGTCTCTGCTGGCTACATGGGCTGCGGTCATACCATATATACAACATTGAGTACAAGTAGCATTCTTTCCTTTACTTTACCTGTACATCCTTTTCTATTCGATATGATCTTTTAAATGATGTTTTGCTGGTAAGTGTAAGTGTCAAAGATTATAGAGTAACATTATACTATCCTAGCTATAAACCTTGTTCCTTTTGTTGTGCGGTATATGTACTCGGCTAGTGGCAAAATTTAAAAAGGTGTTAGATTCGAAGGAATGCTAGAATAGAGTAATATAAAAATAGAAATAGTGCTCTCACAAGGAAGATTAGAACCTGTTATCAAAAAGATTAGTAGGAGATTGTTTCTCGATTATTCTATAATCCTTTTATCAAAGTGATGTGGAGGTAGCTTGAGCAGAGAAGTTTGAATAACCAATGACCCCAATCATTTGGATGTTCT
>JBBRRF010000376.1:0-2447 GCA_038200885.1 Candidatus Nitrosocosmicus sp. | reverse complement strand
CATTTCAGAAAAGGTCATAAATCGTGCTCAAAATACAAGGAATCTTGTCGATATTGTCTCGTTTAATCCAGTGACAACTCGACTTTGCTCTTTTTCAAATGCTTAAGTTGACAGGGCCGAATAAGGTAATTATATTAACACAATTTTTTGATTCCATAAATCATGTTACTAAAGCTATAATGTGCCACTTAATATTATTAGTTCTGTAAAAAGTTTCATAAAGCGAACTATTCAATCTAATAACTCAATGGTAGAGACATATTTCCTGACCAGTGAAGGTCAAAAAATATGTGCAAATAAATCTAGATATCAAGATAACAAAACATATACGATTTATAACGTTTCATGTAATTATATAATCGTATCTAGAATGAATCAATTAAATAATAATCTAAATAAGATAACCCATAAAATATCCGAAGAGGGTGTGCCAATTTTAGAACAATTAGTTGAAAAATTAACTGGAAAGAGTGCGGTAGTTACATATTCATTTGACAACCTCAAGATAGAGATGCCCAGAGCTCAAGGTCATGAAGGGTGCCAGATTTGCAGTGGTGACCTTACCGTGAACGGTACGATTAGAATTTCCGCGGTAGTTCATAAGAAAAACAACGGAAGCCTTAAAGAGACGGAAGGTAAAGAAATCCAAAGTAGAGAAGATATTCAAGGCTATGATAGCGGCAACGACATCAACTATTGATATTAATCAGTATGAATTCTATGACAACCAAGCCCCTAGAGATACTCCAATAAATAATTGAGATTTGGTCGGATTGACAAACATTGACGACAAAAAAATTGAGAATTCTAGTAATTCTATGATTGATAGGTTGGTAAAATCAATTAAGACGATAAAGGGTGGGAAATTACATATTGAAATCCAGGAAAAATCAGCCATAGATGTCGTTGCCACCTCTGAAAACCATTCAAACAAATTTAATATTGATATACTAGAACCCGAATTGTTTGATTTCCTTAAAGGAAGTATTAGCGATACGCCTAAAGGTAAAGGTTTGCCAAATGGTAAGGAAAACGAAAGTTCGGTAGATAGAATATTGGAAAAACTGGATGGTGCCAAGGAATTCATTCACTCCATGACTGACAAAGAATCAACTTTCCAACAGCAGTTAGATTTAGCCAAGAATTTTGCACGTACATTGACAGATAATAACATGACTTTAGTGTTAATGCGAAAAGGAAAGGAGGCATTGATATTGGGAAAGGAGGCAAAACCAACTTTATCGAAAATCATTTCAGGTAGCGATGATTTACAAGTTGTTAGTGTAATTGAATCTTCCAAGCTTATTGATGATATTAACCCAGAAAGCTAATCAAATACCCGCTGCGACAATAAGGGAAAGATTCATTGAGACATTATGCAGATTGGACTTACATAATTGTATCTTCACACCATGCTGACTCATGTTTTGCTGAGCCCCCCAAGATGTTGCTAAATACATATATAATCATTTCTGCGGCTTAAGCCTAGTTACACCGCATGCCAGATAACTCTTATTATAGATAACCCCAAATTCGAAGGGTGGACAAACAGGAAAAAACTGTTTCTCCATTGAACATATACCAATAAAATATTTTAGTAATGACCTAAAAATCTTATTCACAGAGAAGGCAGGAGACGGAACACAGCTCGCTCGAGAGTATCTACAGAAGGGTTCTACTCAGATAATTCCTATAGGTGGAGACGGAATTATTAATAAATTTAATAATGGATTTTTCAAGGAAAACACGACAGTAATCTTGAATCTGTAGACTTCAAAAATATCAAACATGAGGATTTAATAGCACTTACGGATATTGAACCCGTTAACCCCGAATGCTATTATGTCGATACTTCCAGGTGGAACTCTCAATGCAATGATTAGGTCACTAGGTTTATCCCCAGAATTTGAATAATGTTGCAAGAAACTAGCAACATCTGATAACTCCCAAAAGGTCGATATTAATGCTGCAATAGTAATGGTTAGTAATAAAGAAGATTCAAAACCTAAATTCAGGATATGTCTAAATGCGGCTGAGATAGGATTGAGGGCAGAAATTATCGACAAGTCTAAATTGGTAAGAAATCAAATCGGTAGTAAACTAATTTCTACTGTTACTCGAATAATTGCAACTCTCCCTACATATAAGAGTAACATATGTGAAATAATTGAAGGGACCCTTGAAGACAAAAGTACAAGTAAGAGGCTTTTGACTAACATGACCATGGGAATGGTATCCAGTGGCAGTTTTTTTCGTGGTGGATGCCAGGCTGCAACTAGGGCAGATGTTATTGATGGATTACTAGATGTTGTACTTACACAGATAGGTTACACTTTTAATTACCTACATGGGTTACACCATGTTGCTTAGTTTTGGTATGTATTACAGGTGTAATTAAAGTTTGCAGAAACATCTCTGATGGAGTGAGACCATTGATCCCTCCATGT
>JBBRRF010000375.1:0-2457 GCA_038200885.1 Candidatus Nitrosocosmicus sp. | reverse complement strand
TGGTTGTTAATGCTAGCATTTATTATATGCAAGTTGTCAGATAAATGCTCCAATATCTCCTTTTGTTCTATATCTATATACGAAATATTAATCTGGCATTTTTAAATAAACAGATAGACCATTTTTCATATAGTCGTATGGACAGATGATTACATTAATAAATAAAATAATGAAAAAACGTAACAAAAAAAGAAACCAACTTTTTAGCTAAATTCGCTAATTCTTGATGATCACCACGGTCAATAACATATGAGGAATTAGATGATGTAACTATAATATCTTTTTTTTACAGAAAATGGAATTCTAAAAACAAACTTTTCAGTTGCCGATGCGATTGACCTTCGTTATACTATTTCTTGGGATGATAGTAAAAATGCAACAAATGATAAGAATATATTAAGAGCCTATCCCAAAATTATCTTTCTATAGATTATGATACTGCACGATAGTTGCACCAAACCAAGGTAGTTCTCAACCTTCTTTTCATATCTCGTAAACAGCTTTCTGAATCTGTTATGCCATGAATTTGTTCTCTCGACAACCCATCGTTTATTTTTGGAAGGAGAATATCTTTCTTGGTCTGCATTCTTTCTCACTCGGCCTCTTTTTCTTTTATACAGTATATGGGTAATATAGCCACGTTTAATTATTTCTTGTTCTATGGATTTGGATTGGTATGCTTTATCAAGACATAGGTGATGATACTTATGTTGTCTTGTTCCTTTTTTTGGCTTGCCCGATACAAAAGTTCGTTTAATACCAGAATTATCAATTACATCTGTTATCATTTTTATTTCATGAGTGCTTGCTGATGATATTGCCACAGAAATGGGTATGCCTTGTTTATCAGTTAAAATATGCCTTTTTGTGCCTAATTTGCTCCTATCAACAGGACTACTTCCAGTCATCGCCCCACCATAGGCGACTTTACAGATATACTATCTATGGATTGCCACATCCATATGATTCCTTTTCTGTCATTATAAGTTTTCAATAACTTTATCCATATCTTTTTGAATATGTTTAGTTTAACCCACTGCTGGAATCGTCGATGGCATGTTGAACCAGAACCAAATTCTGAAGGCAGCATCTTCCACTGGCATCCGGTTCTAAGAACGTAAACAATACTGTTTAGTACCTTTCTAAATGGAATTACAGGACGACCTATCGTTTTGTTTGATTTTTCATCGGACAAAAGATCAGATATATTATCCCATAATTCATCTGAAATCTTGGTAATAACAGACACGTTCTTGTTCTTATGGCGATTGAAGAAAGGCACGCTTTCATAAAGATTAACAACCGCTATATTTCTATCGAATTTTGGGATAGGCTCTTAATATGTTTTGGATATTATGCCACTTTTCATTCTTGGTTAAATTATTTCTGTTGGTTACTTGTATGTTAGGTGGAATCAAATCAAAGAGAATCCATTAATGTGCACATTGTGTGAAAAGGAAATAAATAATTATATGAGCCTGGGTCATAATTCAATATCATAATATTTCACTAATTACGATGTAACATTAACATCCTATCATATACTTGATAGCCATTGGATCTTCCTTTTCAGTCTTGCAGTTATAATAAACAACTATCTGATAGAGCAATACTAATAATAGAACAATAGCACGTGCCTTATCATATCCTCTTGCAGGTAATTGGTCTATCCTAAATATGGATTTTATATGTTCTATAAGTGGTCTATGGATGTTCTTCTCTTTGAGTATATCGCTTGCCCTAATGTCGATTGATAGAAATCAACCAGATCTATCCTTTCTACTGGTGTATTTCTACACCTGCGTATTGGACATACAATCTGCAATCCCAAATCCATGCTCAAATCATAGAGTTTATGGTCATTGTATCCATGGTCTGCAGTCATGTAGTGTATTTCTTTTATTGTTGTTGAAGGTAAACTGGATGTCACCATACCATAGAGTTGATTGTCGGGTATATTGGCAGCTGTAAAACCTGCTGATAGTGGTACAATGACGGAAGAACTGGCATTAGATGTCAAATGTAATTTGTATCCAAATATTCATCCCTTTGTATGACTATAACCCCACCTTGCATCCGTATCAATACTAGAACACGGTATTATTCCTTTTTTCATGGATGATTTATGCCATACAGCAAGACCGTTAGCCCTGATAAGTGTACTGTCTATTGCTGTTATGAATGGATTAGCCAAACCTTCTGAAACAAACATACATCCCATTGTTGTTATCCTTTCTTTTTGATATCTACAGTAGAAATGGTTTTTAACCGCCTATCAAATGTCCTTCTACTTGGCAGTGGTAACTTGGATAGTCCACATGCTTTCATCACCTTCTTGTTGTACGGTGGATCGATTGACAGATATTGATGCAATGACCTGTTTGAATCCGGACGTAACCATATACATACTATAATACATCTTAAAATTATTGTAGTAGAATATACACAAGGCCTACG
>JBBRRF010000374.1:0-2470 GCA_038200885.1 Candidatus Nitrosocosmicus sp. | reverse complement strand
CAGACTGTACTGAACAACCAATTCCAAGACCTAAGAATAGGAAGAAAAGAAAACTGTATTATTCAGGCAAGAAAAAGAAGCACACAGTCAAGAATCTGTATACAGCAAATCAAAAGGGACTGATAATCTACAAAACAAAACACAGACAAAGAGGTAGAAGACATGATTATAGGATCTACAAGAAAAACCATCCAGATTTACCAAAGGATGTAATGAGTATGTATGATCTTGGCTTTCTGGGAGTAGAAAAAGACTTTTCAGAACAAAAATCATTACTGCCTATTAAAAAGGAAAAAGATCATGAGTTGACTGAATTACAAAAAGAGTACAACAGGAATCATTCTGCAAAGAGAATAGTGGTGGAACATGCTATCTGCAGGATAAGAAAGTACAGGATAATGAACGATGTCTTTAGAAATAGATTGAGAAAGTACGATAAGGTTTCAGATATAGTATCAGGACTGGTAAACTACAGAATAATGAATCCCTGTTAGTTGTAGAAATAGACCATGACTAGAAGACAGGGTTATCTTCTGCTAATTACGCAAGAGATCTATTGTATAACGAGTCTGGGAATGTCATAGGAGTAGCAACTGCTTATGTAGATGCTGATACATTGAGAGATAGCTCCTCTTCTCCATTTAAAATGATGATCGGAGAAACTGATGTCTCTGACATTAACCAGGTAAAATCTACAAAACTCTCCATATCATAATTATTTCATTGATAACCGAAATAGGAATTATTACTCATTTTATTAGTTAGATTTCTGAATTAACGTTTCTAATGTATCAAGATCCTTATGTCTTGTTTATCTGTCATGCTTTTGCTATTAATTGCATATATGGTTCAATTCAGATATTTCAAAGGACTTCCGTAAGTATTAAATAAATCAATTACAGGTACCTTTTGATGATTTGTTCTTCTTTTGATTTTTATTTCGCCTTTTCTAATCCTTCTGTTTCTTCCACCTATTTTGAGAAATTTTAATTATATTAGTTATCCATTTCTGTGAATCAAGATAATAATAATGTGAGTAATGGATATATGATTATTGGGATTCCCATTTCTAATAAATGGTCGATAAGGTAGAGGTAACATTTACAGATTTAAGAAAAGCATAAGGGAAAATCAGGCTATGAGCGAATGTATTCTATCGCTAAGCATATCCATCAAGATGATGGGAAAGTAGGTACAACTAACTTTTCTATTGCTAGGGACAATCTCAGGATCTAAAGGGCTGAGATAGATGCCCTGTTAATTGATTATAATATACCGAACTGGTTGAAAAAACCGAGACAATCAAAAAATATCCTAATGTTTTTCTAATAAAGTAAGGTGTCGTAAAAGATAATGTCCTCGATATCCAATATCATTTAAAGAAATTTTTAAGTCCCCCAATATTATGGTGATATTTTACAACAGACCTAAATTATGTACCTGCATTGTGTTTCATAGAATTATTATTAGTGAGCGGCGTATCCACACTTTTTTCTTAGTTAGAAAAAGATTTATGACCTACCTATATGCAATTATAGAAATGAAATTTCAGTTTGGAGAATTACATAATACGATTTCTTACGTGATTGTTATTTACACAATTATGCACTTATTTACCATTATAAATACAGAATCCTTGGCTTTTCAAACGACTGATAATCAATCAATTCCATATAATACCAACAACAACTCTTTCTATCCAGCCATGGCCATATTTGTTTCCTCAGAACCAACAGGATTTGGATTATATGATGAAAGACCGCTGTCTATATTTAGTCCTGGTGAAACCATACTCACATATATCGAGCCAGTAGGTTTCTCTTACAAGAATCTGACTGATAATAACGGAAAACCGCTTTATTCAATAAATTTCGGTTCCAATTTTTATATTTCTAGTCCTAATGGAACTATTGTGGGGGGACAAGAAAACGTGCCAATCAGAAGTATAATATCTCATCACATGAACAAAGAGATATTTATCCCATATACCATTACCCAATCGGTTCCGCTCCCTGTTGGTGATTACGTTCTAGAATATATAATAAACGATAAAAACTCTGATAAATCATTCGATTTTGAGAAGAATTTGACCATCTCTTAATTAAATAAGGACTTAAAAAAACCCAAAAGCGTTTACATGCAGTTTATTCAAAAATCTTATTTTGTACATTAGTCCAAAATGGGAAGTTAGTAGAAGATATTAGTGTCAATTCTAATATGATTAATCCTTCTTTTCACGCCTAATTTGTGAAGAAAAGTCTTCTTTCAAGAATGATGTGTATACTACACTAACCTAAATTACATAAATTTTACTATTATTGATTATATGATAGGAACGTTTTTTCTAAGTGATTCGGTGCTTGAATCCAGCATAAGGGGTAAATATTTGGACAAAATAATTTAAGTACTTATAATAGTAACAATTATCTAATAATTATCATACTTTATAGACTAGATCTCTTGCGTAATT
>JBBRRF010000373.1:0-2472 GCA_038200885.1 Candidatus Nitrosocosmicus sp. | reverse complement strand
ATAACAATAACGACAAGAGCAGCAATAACAATAACGACAAGAGCAGCAATAACAATAACGACAAGAGCAGCAATAACAATAACGACAAGAGCAGCAATAACAATAACGACAAGAGCAGCAATAACAATAACGACAAGAGCAGCAGTAGCAGCGCTACCACCAGCAGCAAGGACGACGTACCTATGGCTTTGCCATTTAATTCAAATATGGCCGATGAATCCGATGATGAGAAGGATTATTCAAGTGTAATCCCTTTCCCATGATTTTAAAAATATCTGTTTTAATGTGTTAGCCGATTCTGTTTTTTATTCTTTCATTACGTAATTATCTGATCCTATAAATTCGCCATGTCCTAAATTTTCAGGAAATACTATACCATTTTCCATAATTATTTTTCCCCTCGATATTGTTGTGATGGGCCAGCCTTGCAATTTAATCCCATCATATATTGTGTAGTCTGAGGAAGATTGCAAAAGGTCTGGGGTTACTTTTTGTACCGAATCCACGTCTATAATGACTAGATCTGCATCTGAACCCTTTTGTATAGTGCCTTTTTTAGGAAACATTCCAAATATCTTGGAAGTATTGTAACTGGTTAATTCCACCAATCGCTGTATTGGCAGCTGTCTTAGATTTACTCCATAATGTAATAAGACGGGTAACATAGTGGCCACTCCAGGAAACCCTGCTAGTGCGGTCCAGATATCATTATTTTCCCCGGACTTTAAACTCAAGGTATTCGCAACGTGATCGGTTCCTATAGTATCAATTACTCCGTTTTTTATAGCACTCCATAAACTAGCTATATCATTCTTGGAGCGTAAAGGTGGTACTACCTTGCCCCTTAGATCACCAAAATCAACTGAGTGAGTCAAATAATGTGGGCAGGTTTCAATGTAGGCATTACAGCCTCCAATTTGCCGTTCAGCTAGTATAGCATCCAATGCACCATTTGATCCTATATGAACAAAGTAAATATTAGATCCAAATTGTCTAGCCATATTCATTATCTTTTTTACGGCGATTATTTCGCTCTCGGGAGGTCTACATTTAGACCATACGTCTAGTGGGTTATCCTTGCTATGGTTTGCTGGATTATTTTTTACATTTTTTGGATCCGCATCTAGAGCACTGCTCTCTGTTCTTGATTTTTCTAGTTTCTTTTCCTCCATGAGATTCGCGCAAGTATTATGGTCTTCTGCGTGCACGAGAACAACCGAGTTCTTAAATGTTGAAGATTTGCCGACGACGCTATTACAGAGTTCGTCGGAAATGAACACATTTTTCGGTATACGTAAATTTCCATACGGGTACATATCCATCAATATCCTATTATCTGTCGAACCTAGATTCATGTACAGTTTGAATGAATGTATCCCACTTTGATACAAATAAGAAATATCCTTAACTTGATCAGAATTTAGTATTGACGCATGCATGCCATAGTCTATAAAATGGTTCCTTGCACTAGCTTCTAGATGCTTGGATATTTCATCTTTATATGATTCGTATACTCTAAGCATCCGCATAATGGTGGTAACCCCGCCAATTGCAGCAGATTTGGATTCGGTTGCTGCAGCCTTTTCAATAGGTGAAAATACTCCATAATGTACGTGGGGATCGATTAATCCCGGTAATACATATTTATCATTTGCATTTATTGATTTTGAATAATTTACACTAGCTGATGAATTCGTCAGTTCTTTAATTTTTCCGTTTTCTATGAGTATATTTGTTCTAAGAACTCCTACTTTAGGTATCACAACATTTGCATTCTTTATTATTAGATCACAGCTATTACTATTGATACGATCATAACCGTTACTCATTATCATCACTTGATGAGCAAAAAGTTGCGTCTAGCCAAGTTGTCTGCTTAGATTCGGTGGATTTTCATAGACTTTGTATTGGTTATTCTCGAGTGCACAATAACAAACACTTGCAGGTTGTATAAATAACCCCGTCTCAATAATCCCTGGTATTTTCTTTAGTTCTGTATCCAATTGAAGAACATTAGAATAATCGTTAAACATGACGTCTAGAATGAGATTTCCATTTTCTGTTATATAGGGATAACCCCTCTCCAAAGTTCTGAGTATTGGGACACCATTTAATTTATCCAAAAAAGGTATCGTTGCAGTTCTCCCAAATGGGAGGATTTCCAGAGGCACAGATCTTGAAAAACACGGCACAAATTTTGAGATGTCTCCAACAATTATTGTTTTTTTAGACGAGTAGTATAGGATCTTTTCACGGAATAAGGCTCCACCACCACCTTTTATCATAAAGAACTTGCTATCAATTTGATCTGCTCCGTCTATTACAATATCTAAAAAGGGGATCAATGATTCATCCACTACGCTTAATTTTTTCCTCTCGGCTTCAATTTTTATTTGTAATGAGGTACAAATAAATTTGCACCTTTCTATTATGGAATGTGGTAACAGATTTACAATTTTAGCTATGGCCCGT
>JBBRRF010000372.1:0-2474 GCA_038200885.1 Candidatus Nitrosocosmicus sp. | reverse complement strand
GAATTACTAGTACTGCAACACTACTCATCCTTTGATGATTTTAAGCAAAAGATATCGTGTTATTTCAGAACAAAAAGATTTGGTCTGAATATGAGAAACTATCTGTTGAGGACTGTTTAGGAATATATGTTAAATGGTATATGTCTATATTTGGTCATAATTAATACAATATGCAATAACAAAAGTAAGCGAGCAAGAATAAACCTCAGGATACATAACTAAAATGAAATACAAGGAATTCTAAAAGATAAGATCGTCTAAGAAGGTTCGGTCTGTATCGCTTGAGAGAGATTTAGAGAATGTCATATGGATAAAAAAAGGGAAATCAAGCGGAAATTTCTTTTTAGAATCATCATTTATACTACCAACTACTTACGTTGTATTATTTCTAAAGCCAATTTCAATTTAGATATTTCCCCTCTTAGTACAGCGATCTCACCATGTTCCTTGGCTAATTTCAATAACCTTTCACAGGCTTGGATCTGACCGGAGATCAATTCTACTTTGTCCATACACAAGGCATGAGAGGATTCAATGAAACGATATGAAACACTTTTCCCCCTTTCATTACACCCGCAAGTTCTTGCTTCTACCAGGTATGGTATTTCATTTTCAATGATATTCATTATCTATAATATCACAATATTGATAACGATTCGTAATTATATAAACATTCAATTGAGTTCAATTTTGAAATATGATATTTTATCTTTCTATTTCAAAATGTACCAATTATCTTATTGGACAAAACAGTAATTGCAGTTATAAGAGGATTTCCAATTTAATTTGGACCAGGAAAGTGATAGAGAATTGGTACTCGGATAACCAAATCACAATTATCGAATTTATCTTCATTATGGAATATTATTCGTTATAGCCATTAATTTGAGCCCATTTCATTTCGAAAGACTTACTTCTATCGCAATAACTAACTAATATTTTTGTATGGCCCTTTTCAATGTTTGCCTGTTTTAGCAGTCCTTTTTCATCTCCCCAACAAGCCAAACCTACCTATTTGTCCCCTAAATCAAGAAATGGAAAGGTGACTAATCCACCCAAGAGGATTTTGATAGAGGATTTATTTCGACTAAACACAATGAAGGTACATCCTAATTAACCGAAGAAACAATAATTCCATATCGATAAGAATTGAGAGATCAAGAATAGGAGCATATGTTTTGGACTCTTGTAGTATCCTATTGAATGATATGGATTAAATATTTGTTACTTTAGTAATTTTCCTTTTTGATCGTTCCTATTTACAGTGTGATGAGGTATATACAACAATTAGGAGGAAACTGAATGATTTTATAGATTACATACCATTTTCAAAGGATACAGAATTGTTATAAAAAAGGATAAATAAAGTTTACCATAAACGATACAAGTCTATAGGAGCTAAATCATAAAATGATACAGAAGTGATACTTTCAATGATAGTGGTGTTATTGATAGGGCATAATAAATAGATAAAAAGATTGAAAAAGGAGAGAATCCAGTCATTAAATATCATCACCATTATCATGATCACTACTACTAAAAGGAGATTCAGAATAATTTCCCAAGTCACCACAAACATAACTTCCAAAAACATTGATTACAGAGAAATTCGATTTTAGTATCAAGTTATATCAAGACCAGGCCAATTGTATGGAGCAGAAAAAGTTATTTGACAAAGGTTTCACATCAACCAAAGTTTGGTCTATGCTTGTTAGCTACGGATTGTATCTATGGATTTGGGTAATCAATGGTTACCTAAATAAAGGAAAACAAATGAGAGGTAGTAAAGGCAGATAAGTGGTTATGAAAACTTGGGAAATGCAATACTACCAGCGAAATCGTATGATATTACTCATGTTGTGACACGAATTGATATATTCTAGATACGTTAAATTCCTGAATGAAACGTTCGATACCAAAAATACAATTGTAGATAGAATAACATCAAGAATTGAAGAAATACCCATTTTAGAACTAAAGATTATGACGATGTTGGGATGAATCACAGAGCCAACGAAGCAGATTGAGTGAAATCTTATTTCGGTTTGGAAAAGAACCGACTGATTCTAGAGCACAATTGTCTGAGTTTAAGGCTTCAAATACTATGATATTGGAGATAGCTGTTGAGGATACAACAAACCAGCTACAGACGATAATAAAGAAAATCCGTTACCCGAAGAGATCGATCTAGTGAAGATAAAGTAGGATATCATTGTTGAAGATTTCGATACGGTTACATATGAAATTTTAATTGAGATAATGAAAGGGATGAGTAAGCTTGATGATAATCAAATAGTTCCTCTGTTAAAGAAAAATCTGAAGGAAGAAATGAATATTAAGAGCCTATCCTAAAATTAACTTTCTATAGATGATTATGCAACAAGAGAACTGTACCAACCCAAGATAGTTATCGTCCTTCTTTTCATATCTTGTGAAGAGTTTCCTAAATCTGTTATGCCATGAATTGGTTCTCT
>JBBRRF010000371.1:0-2480 GCA_038200885.1 Candidatus Nitrosocosmicus sp. | reverse complement strand
TTCCTTTCACTTTGTTTATTGTGCAGGAGGGGTGACACATGTCTATTAGCTTACCAGTCATGACAGAAAATATTCTATAAAACACCTAAATACTTCCTTTATATCGAAGATCGAAGATATCATCTCACCTCAACACAAAAAAGAATGAATGTATGAAACTCGATGAACGTACTAAAGTGCTACAAAATACGCATGATAAGCTAAGATCACAATTCAATAGATCAAGTATTTAGAGATTATGTGGTTAATGAGGAACAGTCCATAATGGAGGTGTATAATTGGTATCATAAATTAAAAAACTCGATGGAGAATTACAATATTCCAATAGATGTTGTTCACAAATTTGCAAGAGCTATCTATGAGTTTGGCAAAAGTGGATATGATGTAATACATATCCTAAAAGAATATTTGAAAGTCGAGTCAATGAAATTTGAAATTAGAGTCCTTGGTGACGAAATCAAACAGCTAAATGATAACAGAGCCATAAAAAGCACCTTGAAATTTGAAGAATCAAGAATAGAAAAATGTAGACAAACTATGGATATATATTATCAATTAGAAAATATGAATTTTGGATTAGACAAGTTAAAACAATTAAGAGATGCACTTTTAGAAATAGCTAGTGTCAAAAAAAAAACCCTTCAAAGAAGTATCAGAGTTTTTTAATGATATAAATCGATACTATTATTGATATAGCCAGACTTGATCAAAGGTGATGGAGAAGAGAAAAGAGTTTTCACAGATTAATTGTAGGGCAGAACAGATTTTGTTGAATTTTCTGACGGTAAATGCGCGTACGTTATCTTTTATCTTGGATTGAAAACGTACCAGTAATTAAAGAATAAAAAACCATAGAAAATGTTATCGGATCGGATCGGATCGGATCGGCCTATTCACAATTATTTATTTCAACTCAAAACCTTAGATTCATCAAGGGGATAAACATACACATTAGCTTTCTCATCGTCTATTTTTAAGGAATCCAGCAGTATGGAATTTTTCAATTCTGATTTATCAATTCCCCATCCTTTTTTCCCCAGAATACAAGTATCGTCTATGTCATAGTCAAGAGTAGCAGGATTGAAAGGCTCTAATGTTACTCTTTCTTCACCTAACAACCCTTTGGCTCTTATGGATTCAGACATTTTTCTGCCACCGTCATTTAATAGATACTTTACACCATACTTTTCTCTTAAGATCCAAAGTCCTTTGCAAATATCAAATTTTTCTCCAGTATCAATGTAAGTGATGAGGTTGGATTCCTTGATGATCTTTGAAAGATGGGTATAAACCGTACTGGTAGTAAGCATTATTACCTTTTGATTGTTCTTTGGATTCAGCATCGCTATTTTATTTTTTTCATAAAATTCAACCAAATGTGATTCGGCAATACTTTCTAGTGAACGGACGGAAACGATAAAAGTAAAATTATCAGGGTGAACAAGTTTCCTTGAAAGATTTAAAAGGTCGTTGTATATAGTCGGGTGTTGATCCTTCAAGTGTTTTCCAAAAAAATCCCAAGACCAAATTTGACCGTAGTTTTCCATCATGTTATTTACTGTAACCATAATAGCTTGATTTCCTACAATCATACGATGCAAGGAAGCAAAAATGTTGTCACCTATCTTTCTACTCCCGCCTGTGAGTAACGTAACACCTCCTCCCCTTAACCCAAGAAGCTTAAAAGCAAAAATTCCACTATTAGATGAAAAAGCCTCAGCTGCAATAAAGCTCGTGGCTTGATATGGCACACTCATCTTACTGACGAATTCATCCGAGGCTCCAATTACTATGTAAGGAATTATTTTAGATAGATGGCTACATTTTAGATCCCTATTAGTATCGTATATTTTGATATCTCTTTTCTTATAATGAGTAAAAGTATTGTAATCTAATAGCTTATTTTCAAAAAGCAACCCGAGTTTATCAAAGTAATTCTTTTTGATCGAATCAGAATCCATAAAGTTCTTTAAGCAAAAACACAATAATAAGTACACACTTGAATATTCACTCTTTAATTTTTTTGAAATATTCTTTCCAAGCATATATAATCTCCATCCCCTTGATTCTAAGGTAAACATAAGAAGTTCTAGTGCGTGTTTAGAATCTGGTCATCCTAGTATTATAGACATTTCTCATTTGTCAGAGTATTCATGGATAGAGTAATGGCAATAATGAAAAGCAGTGCCAGATTTTCATTGATGGGAGTAGGAATAATCAATAATGGTAAGTATTTCCACAGGGGTAGAAATATTCTTTTACTACATTATTTTAATATAATCCAATCTAATGAGATGTTTGCAAAATCGATTCTTTAAATGAGGAGGAATAAAACAGATATATACCATTTCATATATGTTCCTGAATCGTCCTCAGTAAATAGTTCCTCATATTCAGACCAAATCTTCTGGTTCTGAAATATCTGGATACCTTCTCCTTAAAATCCTCAAAGGATGAATAGTACTCTAGTACAAGCAACT
>JBBRRF010000370.1:0-2485 GCA_038200885.1 Candidatus Nitrosocosmicus sp. | reverse complement strand
TGTAAAATATATCAAGAGAGAATTTGAATTATGACCAAGCCTCATTTAGTTATATAGATCTCTTGCATAATTAGCGTCATTAGAAAAATTTCTATAACCATGTCCTTAAGTAGACAAATTTAGCAATAATGTTTGTAAATCTTATCAAAACTCATTAATAATTTGCAAAATTTTGATACCTGTCTAATTATGCAAGAGATCTTATGAATTGGAATGACAAATAGTTGGAATTCTGTATTTTGCACTCTATATAATATCTTGTATAAAGATATTTCACGGTAAAAAAAATGCTCTCCTTAACCAATCAAGATCAATATATCGAATTTTGTATAAATAAATCGTAGATATTGGATATCCTCCAACAATGTTTGATATTTTATCTGTCTTAAATGATATTTTAATCACCGGAGGCACGGATGCTTCGGAGCCAAAATACACTATTTCTATAAAGATCATAATGTTATCAATAGGATCTATTTCTGATACGATAAAAGAAATACAAGTACTAAAGATAATCTATATCATTTGTAATTATTATCATGATTAATCATCTTTTGTAACAAATTCTCTTTAACTGTAGGCCATTCTGATTTAATAATGCTATAGCAAACAGTATCCCTAATTCTCCCATTTCTCATTATTTTGTGATTTCTTAAAATGCCATCTTGTTTTGCTCCTAGTCTTTCTATTGCTTTTCTTGATATTCCGTTAAGTATGTCTGTTCTAATTTCTACTGCAATACAATTTAAATTTTCAAATGCATGTTGTAACATTAAAAGTTTTGATTCAGTATTAACAACCATCCTTCTGTAGGATTTTGCAATCCATGTATGACCAATTTCAACACGGTTGTTGTCATAGTCTATATTTAGATAACGAGTACTTCCAACTATTTTATTTGATTGTTTATCTATTATTATGAAAGGCAAAATAGTTTTCTTTTGCTGTTCTTCTTCTTTGATCAAATTTTGCAAATATTCTGACATTTCACTTGGGGTTGGAAATAGACCATAAGGATTATTCCAACTTTCTCCATCTTGTGCAGCAGATGATAATTCCTCTAAATCATTAATTGAAGGTGGACGAAGAAGAACATATTTGCTTTCTAAAGTTACTTGTTTAATTTCCAACATTCTCTATTATTTTTAAAAACATATTCTATAAACCTAAATAATATTAATGGTAACAGAGCAGGAATCTCATAAAAATGCTGTAAAAGAAACTTGCTATAATTATTTGATTTTCTCATTCTTGTATAAAAATCAAAAGCTAGAATACCTGTTATACCAAGGTCAAATAAATAAATAGCATTTGTTTGATCGGATGAAAGAACAGTAACATAAAACAAAATGGATACTATTACCGAAACAACAGTAATGGCGGCTATGATTATTTCTCTATTTTTAAAAATACTGGAATATCCCTGTTTGGTTTCCATTCTATAACTCTAAATAAATTTTTGAATGTCAGATCTATGGTATTTTTACTATACTGGTGACTGGATGTATTTCAGCCCATCCATCATGTTCTTTGTCCATTAAATACGAACCTGTTACATTCACGTGACTGCCTACCGTGGGAATGTTGATATCTTGATGAAAGTTTGAACAAGCCGAAATAGCATCTGATTGAGTTATCGTCTGTTGACAAACTGGTTCAACTACCATATCTCCCAATTGCCAATTTACATTTGCAGCGTTTATTAAATTCGAAAATTGAGGATCAAGTTTCAATCTTATATGAAAATCTCCGTCTGCTTCTGGTTTCTTGCTTTCTATTACACCTGTAACCGTTTTACATCTATCAACTATTTGTAGTCTCTCTGGATGATATATATGATTCCATAGTGATCCATCACATTGACCTGTAGATAGATTCGATAAAGGTATATTATTGATAGCTGTGGTATTAATATCCCCATTAGATGGATTTATGGAATTATTTGGCGATCCAATACCTGTTGTTGATGATGGTTGCTCACGGATATTTGGGCTATTACTTGGAATATTGCTACTACTCGTACTACTACTACTATCGCCTTGAGTAAATCCATTTACACTTTCACAAATGCCGCCGGGACTTCTATGATACCCATTTGGACATCTGGGTTGTTTTGTTGAAGATTTAACAACAGTTTCGCAATCTCCGCTAGGGCTTTTATGCGATCCGTTTGGACATCTAGCATAAGAAGCATGATTTTCAGGGTCAGTCCATCCTAATGTGATCAAAGATAATGTTAGGAGAAAACTAGCTACAATAACAATTATTTTGTATTTATTCAATATGTCAATAAATTGGAAATTACATCCAGCAATTAAAAGTATCTTTTGTATTTATATCTTAGAGCCTATCCCAAAATTATCTTTCTATATATGATTATTGAACAGGAGAACTGTACCAACCCAAGGTAGTTCTCCACCTTCTTCTCATATCTTGTGAATAGTTTCCTGAACCTGTTGTGCCAAGAGTTTGTTCTCTCTACAAC
>JBBRRF010000369.1:0-2496 GCA_038200885.1 Candidatus Nitrosocosmicus sp. | reverse complement strand
TAGGTTTTTTGGATATCCTATCATATGAGAGCAAAGATAGTAGAGGTTTGTATGAGACTGAAGTAAATATAGCTGTTTTGTCTAATTTCGCAAGAGATCTAGTATTTATGAAAAAATAATGAAAGGATTACCATGTTGCATTGTCTGGTTGGATGGGCTGTACACCGGTCAAATTATCTACTCCAGAAACCATGGAATTATTTGAACCTTTTATCATATTTGATTCTAAATCCTCTTGTGCTTCAAAGTCATCCAGTAATATGATGGAGCCATATGCATTTTGATATGCTGGGTGATTCGCATACCCCAGTCCTATAATACCGATGGCAACACAAAACAATGCAAGTAAATAGATTCGATTATTTTTTCTATTTAAATTCATACAAATATTATTGATAGAAAATATAAAAATTTTTTGTTATGATATAATAATAAAAAAAAATTACTGTTGGCCTAATGCCAAATTACCCAATTGTTCTTGTAATTGCAATCCTACGTTGTTACATGATATGAAGGTTACTTCACCAGAAACACATTGTGCATTTTGTTTACTTGATTGTCCTTGTTCTATTTCCTGTTCTGCATCGTTAGATTTCTTGTGGTGTTTTCCACCTGCATATGCCATGTTGTCACCCAGTACAACTACTGATCCTACGAGTGCTGCTGCAATAAACATTGCAAATATTCCTACTTTATGGTTTTTTGTTATGTTACTCATTATAGTCAGATGATATAGTTAGAAATTATCTTATCATAGTTTGGATACTTGATACTGAATTCATTTCCTAGAATAACATTTTAAATTTATCTGACAGGTTCTTTGTAACGTCATTTTTTCTGTTAAAGTTTAGCAGTTTTTTGTAGTAATACACAGAAAAATAGAATGATATAGATACTAAGATAAGCATCATAATTTTTTTTATGTTGGTAATTCTTTCCAATATTTGCATCATAAAATCTGAATTCAGGTCAGAAACTGCTATTTTTTTAGAGAACTTTCCATCGGTGCTAATTATGCAAGAGATCTATTTATCTGAATGCATCAATAGAATCTGGAAAATTTACAGCCGATCCAAACTTGTTTAATGAATCAATCACTGGTCCAAGACATCTTTGAGTTTCTGCTCTTATCTCTCCGGATTCATCAACAGATACAATCAAAGAAATACACCCACCTATCATCATTCTAAATTCTGCTGGGTCCTGTTGCCCTTCATGAAGGTTAATTTCAATAACATAAGTAGATGGTTTTAATCTCTCGTAGAGTATCCAGCCTGAATCTAGCATAGCTTCATAAACTAGAGTCCCATTTTCTTCTCTAGTCTTGACATCAATTATTTGACCAGCATCATTGTGAACATTTAACCTTGCAGTTCTCTCGTCGTCACTTTCATCCAAGCCATGAAAAGATATCCCTTGAGCTACAGATGAAATTGTGGTAAAATTAATAAAAATCAAAAAAATAGCAAAACAAATGCTTATCGAGTGAATATGTATTTCGATGGTCACTTTGGATTATAGAGACTTATGACCTTTAAAGATGTCTTGAGTTTTTTTATTTGATAACATTATTGAAGTAATATCACTCAAAAATATATATTACAAAGAAAGAAAAAATGGAAATAGTTCTTTTTTTATCATTTCTTCCTTCAAATAGGTTATACATGTATTAGATCTCTTGCACAATTAGCACCCCTGGAGAAAGTGTTATAAAGTTGACTTCCCTACGCTGGAATTCAGATATAGTTACAAGTTTTACATGATCATTATTCTACAAAATTTTATTGGTTATTTAATTGCTCAAAAGATTTATTAATATACCTACATTTTTTAAATCCCCATTTCTTTGCATTTTTCTTCTAATGTTTTTGATTCTCCAAAAGGATCTTTAATTTCTGTTCCTTTAGTTTCTTGCTTTAATGCTAGACATTGTCCCAAAAGTTTTGATTTAGCAACATTTAATCCCTCCAAAGGGTTTCCACCTCTTTCGGTTGAAGTGGGAGGTTCATCGTCTGTCCTGTCTTCGTTATAGCCTGTGATGTCCTGTTCTTCATATGTTTGTATGATTCCATTGTCATCGGTTAGATCTCTTGTATCGTCTACATCGTTTTCAGTTAACTTTAACTTATTGATCAGGTCGCCCTTATTCATCTCCACTGAACCATTACTTTCATAGTCTTCACCAATATCTTCTGGGGAAGGGGTAGAAGGTTCAGGACTAGAATTTACGTATGGAATCAAATTCAGATTAAAAGTCAGTGTAATGATAATAATGAGAGTAGTCAGAGCAAGTAATTTTGATATATAAAGATAATATATCTGGTACATAAAAACTTTACTATTGCAGTTACTCATCTCTCCTATCCCGAAATTATTAACGCACAGTAGTAATTCTGTGACCAAATTGACTGACAGAAAGATAAGGTGGATTATCGGAGAGAAAACAAAAGGGATTCTCAGCACCAATGACATCGCATTATTACAAGATGTTAATGC
>JBBRRF010000368.1:0-2496 GCA_038200885.1 Candidatus Nitrosocosmicus sp. | reverse complement strand
TTCATCCTTTCTAACTCAGCATCCCAGGTATCAAGAAATCGTATGAAAAGGATTTCACCACGTCTACTGACGATCTATTATGGGAAGGCCAACAGTGAATCACAAATACCTATTATGAACTATTCCAGCTAAATAGTTTGAGTTGGGCGACAAAGCATTTAACTCGATATACTCCTCTAGTATCATAATCCAAACAGCAAATTATATCATATATACATGATATTTAGCCACCTCTGATAATACCGTTTAGGCGTTTTGATTCAAATTTTACTCTTTTTGCCAGTATGCTTGTTTGCTATCTTTTTGTTTTGCTTTACTAGATGAGGCCGGTGAGACAGGAAAGATCGGGCCAATGCTCTGATAAAAAAAGGTTGTACTCTAAACGTAAAATAAACAGGAATTTGCTGCTTTTCTATATATTTAATTATTAACAAAAAATACCGCATTTAACATTAAAAACAGTCCTTTGTATGATTTCATACATATAAAATTATAGGATTCTCGTATCATGCAATCTGTTGCCGGTCTAATTTATGGTCGATAAATACAGTTCCTGTATCTTTTCCATCATATTATATCATATTTTTTTAATTCTGTCATTTTCTTTTTATCCGATGGAATAAGGTTATAAAATCCAAAACCAACGGGCTGATTGGAATAAGCGTCAATATGGCATGAACTCCCCCCATCAAACAGTCATTCTAAGTTAAGTCAATCGCATCACTGTATTTTACCCTTTAAGTGCGGATCCGGAGGGAGGAGGAGGAGGAGGAGGATGGGGTGGGGAGAGTGCTGATACCAGTTGTCAAATTGGATTCATTTTAAGAATTATCATGTGTTATCATACTGATTCTGAGGAATACAAGATAAACCGAATGGAGTATGCGACAAAAATGACATGGATCTATACCTTAATTATGCAAGTGGGTACGGAGGTAGGCGGGATGAAATCGGTCTTCAAGGCGGACTCATCTTATACAGCGATTTAGTGTATTAACGTAATAGATCTGAAAAACGGGATAAATAGTGACTTTTATTTATTCTGAACTTCTCTTACGGATGCAAATCGAGATTTGGCCCCTCTATCAGCATTGTCCATTCTAAATTGGGTTACGGTACCATTTGCAGTTTTAAATGGAGGAATTGTTTTTGGTTTACTAGGTCCACCATATTGGCCGGCATCCAAAATTGAATACCATTTCTGCCATCGGTTAGCGGGCCTGCCATTTATAATACCTCCATAATCGATATAGGCTTCACATCTTACTCCATCATTCTCATTTACCGTTACCGCTTTAAATCCAACCCATTTATTTGGGTCCACCCAGTCTTGCGCGTTAAAATCTGTGGGTACGGTGTGTTTTGCATATTTGGGATGCGGTGCCTCTTTTTGAAAGTTCTTGCAATTATTATTTCCTTCATATTCAAAATGAAATATATAGCATTCAGCGGAACCATCTCCGCTATCACTGTGACCTCCACCTCGTAGTTTAATTGATAAACCCGAACCACTAGCACATGGACCTATAACAGGACGATGTTCGTAATATTCCGAATTCAATTTTGGTAAGTTCACATATATGGTAACCTCTTGGTTTAAAAAACCATCTACATTGAATTGAAATATTTTTCTCCATATGGTGACTCCGGGAATACTACCAAAACGGTGTTCAGAATATCTTTCGGTCCATCCTTTCTCCCCCTGATAAACCACTCTTGGCCGTGTGAAATCCTGATAGATCTTCTGTACTCCGAATCTATCAAAGCTTTTTTCAGATCTTGACATTGGTGGGGTAAGAAATGTTTTGAATCTTGTAACGGTCGAATGTATTTGCATGAATCCAGCTTTAAAGGATAATCTACGGAGCAAGATACGAGTTAAATCTTGGATCTAATCTAACATTAATCTTTTGTCTGAGGTAAATTTTATTCATCAGGAGCCAGAGGGGGTGGGGGCTTGCCTATAACGGTCGGGAATAAAGATTTTAATTTATATGCCGAGGATAGCAGACCAATTCATCATATACAGTTAGCTTGTTATATTTTTCAATACGTTAGTGTACAAAATCAATATCAAAAATGTATGTTTTGTCTATGTCAAGTACTTTATCAGTAAACCCTAACAATCAATTGTATTTCGAATATCCGTTATCTGCTTGGCAGGTAGCTGATTTACTTAGTTACAAACTTTTTGATCGTTGTCACTGTTGTTGTCACCCAAAATCGCTATGATTTCGTTTGCAGGTTTGACAGAATTTGTAATATCTAGAGGGTTTTTCAGGATATTTTCAGGATATTTTTGATCAAATCACCAATGTTCTTTGAAGCATCACATTTTGAGATTGTATTTCTTTTATTACAGACACATTGTTAGAATTACCGTTTACTACGTATGCATAATTATCCATTGCATATTCACTAGATCTCTTGAGTAATTAGTCCAAACAGCTATATTTCCTTCAGTCTCATAAAAACCTGTACTTTCTTTGATATCCT
>JBBRRF010000367.1:0-2508 GCA_038200885.1 Candidatus Nitrosocosmicus sp. | reverse complement strand
TTCTCCTAAAAGATTGGGAGTCAAATTATTAAATGTGCTGTCAATTTCATCCACCATATTGTTTTGTATATTATCCGGATAAATAATAGGTATGAATATCAATAAATAAACAATTAATATCCATTGTTCCATATATAAAATTACTTTCATAGATTAAATAGATAATAATTGAAAATACATAAAAAAAATCATCTTAAAAAATTAAATAAGAAAAAATTAATCATGAAACAAAGCATAGTTTATCCAATGTACTGGAATTTGATTACAATAGTACGTGTCTAGGTTCTATGAAATATAAAATCATATATTTGTGGTTTATACTTTTTTGACAATAGAAATTCTAAAAGTGAAACAATCGTCTTTCCATGCATATTAAAAGTACATAATATTACCTTTTCTGGTTTATGGTCGTCAACAAGCCTCACTAAATCATAGAAACTACAGGGATTTGAAGAACCCATGCCTTCATGAAAAGATGGCACAATGGAAAACTTTTGAGTATCATTTGGTTTAAAGGTCTCCTGAGCCATAATTATAACAGTGTTGTTCTTCATTTCCCTTTCTCCATTAAGTTGAAACGGATAGTATCTAGAGGTGCTCAATCAATATTTTGAACTATGATCTATAATTAATAGTCATTTCTGAAAAATAAAAATGCTAATCTGAACTACTGGTCATGGCATCTAATTGGTCTAACAAACTGTCAACTATATCTAATTCTATGCCCGCTTCTACAATATTTCCGTCATTTAATGCATCTCTTGCATCGTTGACATGCTGTTGGACTTCATCCAAACATATCGGTGGACAAAATGTTTGACTTGCATAAACATCTTCTAACATATTTGCAGCCCCAATGCTTACTGTTGTGGCCATAAATATTGGTACTAACAATAGAAATGAATATTTACTCATAGATATAAAATGCCCTTGCAAATTTAAGACTTGATCCTAAATGTTTAATTATTAATTTCAATTAAAATCCGAAAAAAAATCCTCAAAATTACACTATAACTACATAAATTGAATTAAACAATGTTGATTATAATCTATAAATACTCTTTCCTATACACTTATTTTCACTATTGAAATTTAGAAATTCTTTCTTTATACTAATTTTAATTCTTGTTGTTGGATATAATCTGTCACAATCCTATTCTTATTCCAATGCACAGTTAGAATTAACGACAGCCAACCAAACAGAATTCTCATCCTATAACAATACAGAATTTGGTATATCATTTGATTATCCTGCTAATTGGGAGATTTCAGAAAAGACGGATAGATTTGATACGGCAACTCCTGATGTAAAAGTCACTTCTCCAGATAACTTTATGAACTCTTTTAGTTTCTTAAATCATTACGAAACATCGGATGAATCATTAGCATCCATTGGATTAAAGGAAACAGCAGAAGGGTATTCAGATGCTTTCATATCGAATCCTGGATCTATTCTAATAGAGGATGTAAATGATTCTAAGTATACTATAGATAGGAATCCAACTGCTACATTCTTATTCACAGATCCAGGTAGTATGTATGACTCAGATAAAGACATTGGTAATCAATTCTTTATGGTAGAATATGATGATAAACTGTATGCAGTAGGATACAAAAATACCGTTGACAATTTTGATTCTCCTCAAAGTCAGGAAATTATGGGAAGAATCATTTCCTCATTTAGGTTTTCCTAACTTTATTTTGGTTCTATTGTAACAATTAATTACAAAGGCCTTAAGAAACGTTCTGTGGTTTGAGAATTTATAAATCATATGTGATTTGCAGACATATTAATCCCGTAGGTTATCCTCTCTTTGTGTTCCTAAGTTTATGAATTTATCAATTGTGAAACTTCTTCTCCTAACTATATATAATTTTTAAGAATATAATGGAGAAAGACATTTGGATCTAACCTTTCGTATCAAATGATTATTATGTTATGTCTTAATCTTTTCTACACTGGAGATTTACTGAGATATCCTATCTATACGTCAAGACCAATTTTGATCCATTTTCTTGTAGTCTTTATTAATAGTCATAAAGATAATAATTACTCGATCCATTTCTCATTGGATTAAAAGAGATATTGAATAAATATCTAGAATTATAAAAGATTATCTTCAAGCAAATATGTTGTGAACAATAAATTAGTCAAGCTCTTGCTCTGCAATGTTAATACATTTGGAAACAGTCTTTGAATGGATGTTGAGTGTCAATTCACGATCTGATTCAGGTAGGAATGAATCAAAATTAATAGACACAAGAGATGATTCGACTTCTCGTTCTAAAACAACATCAATTGGAAATAACTCTCGATTATAACTCCTTGGAACACGGAATGATAGAAATAACGGCGGTGCATCTAGTATTGGTTAAAAGCTTGCGCAGTTTAGTAATACATTTCTTATTTCAAGGAATGTTTGAATATCCCCAGGAACTGCATACATTTTCCATTCGCGCTTATAAATAATATATCATGGTTCCACATTACTATCAATAATTCATATA
>JBBRRF010000366.1:0-2517 GCA_038200885.1 Candidatus Nitrosocosmicus sp. | reverse complement strand
CAAGGCGCGTGACGACCGAAAATTAAATTCGGCAAAATGGCAAGAGCTACATGTTCATGTTGGCGCTAAATATGATCTTATGCTTGATACGCATGCCAATAGTTTAGAACAGAATGTCGATATAATTTGTAATAAATTAGGATAAATAAATCACGTAAATGATTGCCTATTTGGTATTATTCACTTCTAAGGGGATATACTTCTCTTAAAGGTATTACTGCCAAATATTTAACCATGCCTAATCTAAGACGCTAGAAAAATCCAATCTGTAAGATACTCATTAACTGTGACTATCACTTCCACCATCAACTTTGCGTGGAGACTCTGATAAAGGCTACCATTGATGTTACCATTATCAACTGGTATGTTAACGCATTTCTTTTAATCTGGATGTTTATCGCAGCATTTAGATACACTCGTGCTCGCATTCTTATCAGGAACACCGTCTTTGTCTCCTAGCACAGATACTAGAATAGCTGTAGTAGTAAATCCTGTTGCAGCCTTAATTATGATGGCTGCAAAGATGAGTTTGGTATTGATTATTGCTATGTTGCCTAATTCCTTCCCCTTAAACCATTTCCATACTTTTCCTCTATATCCTTCTAAACAGCTTATACAGCGATACCTTTATTATCATCTCTTTTACCATGCTTTGAAATCTAGTAGCAGATACATACTCACCAAATGTTCTCTATTGTTGAAAATGCTGTCTCAGCCATCCATCTATGACCGTATTTCCTTTTCTTCGTCCATTTCAGAAGGTCCTCTTTTGATTGCAGTGTTACTTCTTTGTTCCTTAATCTGTTGTTCTTTGGTGAAACAACAGAATTCTTTCTTACCTTTATACCCGGTTTGATCTTTTTATCCTCCAGATATTGAAGGTTTGTGTTTGAGTCATATGCTCCATCTGTTAAAACAGATTTTATCTTCCTTACCTTTTTTTGCTCATCATAGTTATCCAAAACATGGTTGACCAATTTCTTTAACACCTTACCATCATGTACCTTCTCGTCTGTTACATCTAAAGCAAGAATTTCCTTGGTCTTTATATCTACTGCTATGTGGATTTTGAGATAGCCTTTTTTATTCTGTACCTTCCACTTTTCATTCATCCACTGACCCCAATTTGTTACCTTGATACATATACTGTCTGTCGAGATTATGAGATCATCACTATCCCTCTATGTCCTGCCTCCTTTAATATCAACATCTAACCTGTTGATTCTTTTGCAGATATGACCATAGTTAGGTGGAATAGCAGGTAACCTTTTTCCAGTAGCCTTGACAATACCTTCAGTTTGTCAGTAAGGTAGATGAAGTGAGTAACGGATGTAACCGATTACTAAGATGAATGAATCAGGATATTCAAATAGCTTACCTTTCTTGTTTTTGTTCATCTTTTCTAGTTCTTAACCCAATGTATCAAGAAAATCATAGGAGAAGAGGATCTCACCACGTCTTACTAGTGATCTATTAAGAGAAGGCCAATCACGGAAATGGATAGTCAAATCTAAGCTAAATATGTTGAGTTAGGCGACAAAACATTGATTATTGCTTTTGAAAAACTCAACTGACTAAATTTTTGATGGTGGAGAATAAAGGAGGCTAAGTTAAATTTTTAGAATACAAACTATATACAATCTTCGAATTATCTTACGAATGTTCTAGAGATGGGGCATCTTTTCTAACTGTTTGTGAAGATTTACATAATTACTAAAAAGGCATAATTAAGATATGCTCAAGAATTAGCCCTTCCCCACTGTACCAAACCTATCAAAAAAATACGAACGAAACATTTTAACTCATGACTTTACAATTTTTCCAATATTCAATTGTCAGTTAGTAGGCATCTGGGTTATAATTGAGCAATGATGAGCAATGACGTTGTTACTTATAAAATCTATTTTGAATTATTACTAAAAAAATATTTCAAACCAAGTTATACCTAGGCGTATAATAACATTCAATATGATATCTGAAAGGGAATCAAGGATCAGACTAGCAGAAGACTGTAAATACCTTACTTCAAAACTACCTTTCGGAAATTTCAACTTTGCACATCTTGGAATTCAATTATCCATTATAAAGAGGGAAGGATCTGGTAGAAACAACAGGATTGCTAAAGAAATTCAGATCAACAAGGAACCGATGGACAATCATGTTTTACTATCTATGTTTACTACTCCCGAGTTGATCGAACTAAAGGTTTCTCTAGCTCGACAGATGAGATTAGAGAAAGAAATGATGTAATCAATCCCTATGAGTTTTTTTACATTTCGTGACGTTCGAGGCTAAAAATAAGTACGAAATATTGTTATGTTCGATGATCACATAAATGAGTTTATATACTTTTGTTAGTAATAATCATTGAATGAATGTAGAACCAAGGGACATATGTCACCCCCTCACAGCAACTGGTACTGGTAGTATGTCTTCTAGTTTAAGTGCTTTTACAAAACGTAAGTACCAACCATCATCTCTATGACCAGAGTATCTTTCCTCAGGATAGCATTTTGT
>JBBRRF010000365.1:0-2523 GCA_038200885.1 Candidatus Nitrosocosmicus sp. | reverse complement strand
GGCTAAGAAAATACGACAGAATATCAGATATAGTATCTGGATTGGTAAATTATAGAATAATGAATATCTGTTAGTTATAGAAATCGATAATGGCCAAAAGACCATGCTAACCTGTGCTAATTACGCAAGAGATCTAATATATTAAGTATATTGCATCCATGACTGAAATATACAAAGAATATATTAAGAGCTCAGAAAAAATGACAGAATTATATAAAGAATTGGCGATAAATACCGAAAGAATGACTGACTTGTATAAAGAGTCTGTTAAGAGTACCGAAAGAATGACTAATCACTGGTTAAATAAATTTCCTACTCCTCCAGCTTCAAAAGAACAAAAAAGAGAAAAACAGGTTAATAAACTAAAAGATAAAAAATAACTATAATTAGAAATTATTTACAAACAATCTATTTTACTATAGAAATACGCTATTTATAATTAATAAAAAATTGGATTAACAGGTTTTTCTAGTTTAAATTTAATGTTATTTTTATCATGTTGTTTCTCGACAAATTGACATAATACTTAGAGGTTTCTCCATGAAAACACGGCAATAAAATATAGAATATTAATTATCTAGTTTTACTAATCAAACTCACTAATTGGAATGTTTACTTTCATTGCTTAATTGACTGTTACCATAACCTCCGCATACAGTTCAAATTTAACCCAGGCAATCGACCAGGCTCAAGTATAGACACTAAATGGGACAGAACAAAAAAGTATGTGACAGAGATCAACGTGCACTTCAAAACGGCTTGTGTATCTGATATAGTGTTTACATACTGTTTGTAGTATTGATAACCGAGAAATACCTACCAAGACGGTCAATATTCATCCAATTTGTTATTATCTATAACGATCCCAAACGATCCTTTAGGAACACTATTCGAAAAATATGAAGAAATAGGGAATTAATAAATCGATCTAATTCGATCTAATTAAGGCAAAATGATTAATTCCCCATTGAGGTTAGGATCATTTTTTGAATAGAAGGAATAATTACCTGCGGTTGAGGCTAAATATTCTGCAAAACTATTCGGAGATATATCTACAGTAAACACCTTTGCATCCATAGGGTCTCCAGTTCCATTTCCATTGGTAAATGTTTGAGTTTTAGTTAAATTATTTAGTACTAGTATTTCATCACCCTGTTTTATTGTAGTCTTTTCAGGATTAACCATTGGATTCCCTTGATTATCAGAAGTCATGATTATGACCGCAGAAATAAGAGTCGAATCTGCTTCAGAATGAGAACTTTGGGCAAAACTTTGGCCAAAAGATGATGAAATAATACCTAAGGAGGAAAATAATAAGATTGACAAAATTGTTTTCTTCAATATCTTTTTCATAAAATAAGTATTGAAAACTTGTATAAATATTTATAAAAATACAGGAGGAATTACCGTACAAATAATTAGTCTTTTTTGAAATTAAATTTAAATATTAATAATGCTTCTATAACTACTCTTCTTTTGCTTGACTTTCCATTTTTTGCAGCCGTGTATAATAGTCAGGAAATTCATTTAAATGTGCTAGTGCAATTTTTCCAGTTGTTATTTCATCATCATTCGCTACATTAGTTGATAATTCGCGACTTCCATGTTCTAATTCTACATCTAACCCCATTCTAAATTGCTCTACATCAAACTTAGTCCAATCAATACCTAAAGACTCACCAATTCTTTTGGTATCATCTTTTGTAAAATGCTTTGCTGTCAAGATATAATACTAGTAAGACTACCTATTAGTATTTTTTTCCCTTTTTAGACATGAGAAATAGAAAATACTTTCTAGGAACTAGAGATGGGTTTTTTGCCTAGAATAAAATAACAGAATTACAACTAATCACCCAATTGTTAAATTAAGAAACTGTCTATCTATCTAAATCTCTCTTTTTTCTCTTTCATTTTTTAGATAGTACAATTTGTTTATCTCAAATCTGCTTTTAGTGCAAGAGGAAAAACAATCTGTTCCTCCTCGGAAAAATGATTCCTCAAATTTACGACAAATTCATTAATTTCATTTTGAACTACTTGTTGATATTGTTGATCCTGTTCGTTCTGTTGGTAAATATGATTCTCTATGCTTGGTATTTTATATTTTAGAAAATCTACGACCCAATTATGCTCCTGTATTATTTTAATGGAATTTGTAGATTCTTCTTTTGCGTTATGTATTATAACGCGCAGTATCCTTGCTTCTTCTTCAACCGCATGTTTGACTATCGAATCACGTATAGCGTGTATAGATTCTACTGCCTTATTGATCTTATATTCATCATTATATTTTATTATCTTCTTTAAAGTTAATTCAAATTCTACATGCTCCTGTTTTAATCTAGTAATCATTTGAGGAATTGATTCATTAAAATCGATTTTGTAATCCATTTATACTGGTATTTTATGATATACATTAATAAAACTAATTGAAAAATTCATTTCTTTATGTCCCGTATTTATTCTCATCCTTTTCCATACTCCTTTAATTCCTAGTACATCAATAAAAACTACAAAACCCTG
>JBBRRF010000364.1:0-2530 GCA_038200885.1 Candidatus Nitrosocosmicus sp. | reverse complement strand
TTGAATTTTCCAAATACTGTGCTCATTTGGTGTAATAATTTCCAAAAACCCTTTACAAGAGAATGTCTGCAAACAGTTAAAACAATAAGATTTTACAAAGTGATTAGATAATCATATAAAAAGAAATAATTTCAATCAAGGATCATCAAATAATTTATTCCTTTTTTCATTGAGGAATAAAATAGTATATTGTGGCTGCCGGATCTTATCATCCAACTCCTCCAAATTACATCCTAAATAAATGATTTTTGTTTTATTGAGAGTTTATTATTGTTTTAAGTTAGATTTATCATAGTATTCCGAAATTCTCAGTTTTGTAAGCAGGATCAACATATTATTGAATATATCAAGACTCGTTGATAGAATTTGCATTAATTCGATATTTTGGTATGATGAAAATTGTATTTATTCTAGCACAATTCTGCTGGAAAGATGATATAAATTCAAAAAATGTAGTGGGAATTTAACTGATGTGAATAAGCAAAATTAATTCGTGATTTTCTATTATTTATTGAATGTTAAATTCTGATATTCATGTTATTTTATACAATCAATTCGGAATCAAACTGAAATACATAAATTCTTCAAGTCAATCTTTTAGTTGTTTGGTAATAAGAAACCCCAGAAGTTTAAAAACCGGTAAACCTGTAAATTATACTATTGAAAATCAAAAAATTACCTTTGCCTTTTTAAAATCTCATCTCTGGAGTGCTGCTGACATACTTAGAGGCTCACTGGACCCAAGTGAATATCGACAGCCGGTTATGACATTACTGTTTTTGAAACGATTGAATGACACGTTTAAAGAAAATGCCGAGAAAATGATCAAAGAGGGAAAAAGCAAGAAGGAAGCCTATGAAAACAGAAGAAGGCATTACTTCTTTGTTCCTCCCACTGCAAGATGGTCAATTCTTTCATCTTCAGCCGAAAATATTGGCGAGAAAATTGATGATGTTTGTCGCATCATAGAAAGAGAGAACAAGGATTTAGAAGGAGTCCTTACAAATACAAGGTATAATGACAAAAGAAAGTATCCAGATGACAAACTCAGAGCACTGATCTCTCACTTTAATTCCCCAAGGTTAAGAAATGAAGACTTGGAAAAGGAGGATATCTTTGGAGATGCTTATGAGTATCTTTTGGCCGAGTTTGCAGATGAGACCAAGAAGAAGGGTGGAGAATTCTTTACGCCTAGAGAAATTGTAAGATTATTGGTGGATTTGGTTGAGCCAAAAGAAGGTATGAAAATATGCGACCCTACATGCGGATCAGGTGGAATGCTCATAGAATCCAGAAAATATATTGAAAGAACAGGTGGGAACCCTAGAGATTTAGTTTTGGAAGGTCAGGAAAGTAACTACGGGAACTTGGCCATGTGTAAAATGAACATGGTTTTACATAATATTATAGACTTTAAAATAGAATATGGAGATGTTTTAACTAATCCCAAGTTGGTAGAAGGCGGTCAGTTAAAAAAATATGACAAAGTCTTGGCCAATTTTCCTTTTAGCATGGATTGGGACAACAAGCAAGCCAGTAAAGATCCTTATGATCGATACAGGTTTGGCATTCCGCCAGGTCAAGACAAGGCTGACTTTGCATTTATTCAACACATGTATTCTTCTTTAAACGAAACTGGACAGGTAGCAGTAATTTGTTCACAAGGGGTCCTGTTTAGAGGAAATGAAGAGTCCAGAATTAGAGAAAACATGATCAAGGAAGATGTTATTGAAGCGGTTATTGCATTACCACCCAAGTTATTCTATGGAACGGGAATTCCAGGTTGTATTTTCGTATTGAATAAGAAAAAACCAAAAGAGAGAAAGAACAAAATTATATTTATTCATGGAGCAAAAGACTATCAAGAAGGAAAAGTCCGCAACCTTTTAAGAGAACAGGATATTGAAAAAATTACTAAAGCATTTAGAAAATACAAAGATATAGAAAAATACTGTCATATTGCTGATTTCGATGAATTAAAAGAAAACGAGTTTAATCTCAATGTCCCTCGTTATGTAGACATCTCTACATTAGATGAAGAAATTGACATTCAAAAAACAATTGATGATCTAAAAATAAGGGAACAAGAAAGGATACAATTAGCATCACTAGTTAAACAAGATCTAAAAGAATTAGGATTTGTTGTTTGATAATGCAAGTTCAAAAACAAAAGTTTAAAAAAACTGAACTAGGTGAAATACCTGAAGAATGGAGCATTGTTAAAATAAAAGATTTATCGGCTATTAATCCTGAATCAATAAGTAAAGATTACTCTCATAAAGAAATCAATTATCTAGAAATAGGTGCCATCAATGACTACCAAATTCGTAATTATGTAAATTATCCAATATCGGATAAACCCAGTAGAGCACAAAGGATTATAAAAGCAGGTGATATCGTTGTTTCTACAGTCAGACCATATCTTAAAGGATTTGCATTAATAAGTGATGAACAAGAAAATCTTGTTTGTTCTACTGGATTTGCAGTGATAAGATCTAAAGATAAATCTGACACCGTCTTCCTATTCAGT
>JBBRRF010000363.1:0-2556 GCA_038200885.1 Candidatus Nitrosocosmicus sp. | reverse complement strand
GGCTAAGAAAATACGACAGAATATCAGATATAGTATCTGGATTGGTAAATTATAGAATAATGAATATCTGTTAGTTATAGAAATCGATAATGGCCAAAAGACCATGCTAACCTGTGCTAATTACGCAAGAGATCTAATATAGGTAGTGGATTATATGGTCCCCCCACAAATATAACTCCTAGTGGCGAGAAATACTGGCCTCCTCTCAATGAGAGAACAAGAACAGAATATAGGAATAAATTATGGCTTAATGTATGTAGGGAGGAACATATGTTTCTTTCCTGGTTGGCTAAATGTAAACATTATAGTGCAGAATATTATGAAGATTGATTATTCATCTAGATAAAGATTGAGTTTGATTCGGTGTTCGACGCCGCTAAAGATTTTAGAATGTTGGAGAAAAAGAGTAAGAGGCGGCCAAGACACTACTAGACAAAGTTTCAGAATCTTCTATTTTCATTCTTTTCTTTTTCGGACTTGTCTTGCAGAATCAAAAACTTATAAACAGAATTAAAAAGTCAACAGTGAGAAATGTTAAGACTAATGGTGAGTTGATCGATTTCTTAGATTGATTCTAATGCGAAAGGTTAATGCCTAATGAAATATTGTTTCGGCAATATCTCAACGCATTTCCAGCTTTTTCTTTGGGCCTTGATTACATCAATTTGAAATTGTAAAGATATGCCGTCGCCAAAACCCTTTTTCTAAATAGAATGAAACCATTAGTCTCCTTTATATGCAAAGTACTTGAAATATTGAGAAATTTCTTGACTGTATTTTCCTTAAAATTTAAATATTCAACTCAGTGTAACATGTTTTTTAAATAGATAGTTCCCTTCTTCCATTTTTAAACGCCTATTTCTGTTATCAGGATGGCTGCGACACCTTATGAAATTCTATTTAAAGTCTCAAGGACTTAATTACAATTAAGAAAATATCAAATTAAATTGTAATTCTCGCATAGTTTGAACAGAAGTTTAACTATCATGTAATGGTAAACAATGGTATTTGTAACCACATATAGGTTGTGAAAATAGTAGAGGAATTCTAAAGGGTAAATTTTTTTACAACATCATTGCCGACTGAATTAACAAAAGCTGTAAGAAAAAACACCCCCTACTAGCACCCTTCGACTTGAATCATTCAACTCATTCAACGAAACTAAAAGTTGGGGGCTCATCTCTTGTAATATTGCATTAAACCATTCTACAGGTTGTCAAGGAAGATTTGGTACTTACATAACTATCGCGCCTTTGGCTTACGGACCATTGGAAAGATGGAAGGCGATGTATTAACTTGGATGGTACCAAGCAATTCGAAACCATGTCGTTTGTAAAGTGAAATATTTCGTTCATTTGATGATTCAAGGTATGCCAAAATATTCTCCTTGTCAAATGCAGTGGTGGCGTGTTCCATAAGCACAGTACCAGCCCCTTTTCCATGGCAAAGCGGGTCGACCCCAAGAAGGGGCAGATACCAATGAGGCGCGTTAGGGTGAAAGTTACCCATTTTCTCAAATATCTCAGGGCCAATTCTTTTGGCTTCTTCGGATCCAGTCCTTTGTAATATTTCCATCATAGTGTCAAAATCTGGCTCAACTCCATTGGGAAGCCAAAGGGCGGCACCAGAGTAGTTTCCAACGAAGTAAGCTGTTTTGTTGGAAAACGCTTTTCCCCCATATGCCCTAGCAAAATCCTCAACACTTGAGAGATATTTTTGCGGTGAGGGCCAAATCCATCTTGAAACCGGATCTGCTGCAAAAGCTAATTTCAAAACATCTATAATAGCATTCTCATCTATCTGACCAGCTACTTTAACTTCCCGTAATGTCATAGAAATGTGATTTAGGGAGTTTATATTTAAGATTTTTTCTTCTTCTAGGACTTGAATTTTCAGATTGAGAAAATCCAGTTTGATAATATTTTGTGCACTGAAGTCTTCTATAACAAAGGCTTCTATAACATCTTCAAGAGAGGGACATGGATAGTCAAAAACATTTTTGATCAGAGTGTTGAAGAACTTGGAACGCTACTATATAATATTATGGAATTTTATAAAATTACATCAAACTTTAAACTATTGATATACAGAGTAATATCAAAAATTTTCCCCAAAAAACAAAACAAACTGATGTATGAAATTTATATGACTATATATAACATTCTAAGTCACTTTAGGAGTACACTTTTTACAATACATATGTGAATCAATCATACTCGAAAAGCATTCATCACATAATTCGTTCTTTCTACATAGAGCGCATTTGTGTATCTTTGTCTCGTCGTCGTGGGTTTTCTTGCAATATTCACATTGATAAATTATCTTCAAATTATCAATCACTTTCCACAATTAGGACACATAAATCGATGCTTCTCACCGTCATATTTTGCTCTATTTTGAAAATATCACTGACGACAACTAAGAGCCTATCCTAAAATTCGATATGATTATAGCTACTTTTCTTTCTTGGTAAACTGTGACCTGTGTTCAGAAGAAAGAAGATGGAGTAAGAAATACCACTCATCCCACTATCATAACCATTCCAGACAAGATATG
>JBBRRF010000362.1:0-2566 GCA_038200885.1 Candidatus Nitrosocosmicus sp. | reverse complement strand
GATTGCAGAAGGTAAAGCAAGCCCCAAGATGGTCAACACCCTAATTGTAAAATTAAAGCCTAAGAATCAAAAAGAAATTTCTATTGTACTACCAGAACTCCATCCAGGCCCATTTAATCCAATCGGCGGTAGCAATTTGCCATACGATATTTTTAAATTTTATTCAAATTCTGCAATGGTCATGCACAGTGTCTCTGATCATTCTTTAAACATACCGTCTAAACAAGAGGTTGAAAAATATTTAACGTCATTAGACCAGCACAACCATCTAGAGGCAGGTGACAAATGCTCAATTCCGCTGACAATCCGCAGAGAGGATTGTAATTGCAGCGGATTTGCTCTGGGGAAAAACGTAATAGTCTTGTTTTCGAAATCTCCCTCTGGGATGGAGGACATACCCCCTGATGTCAAAATAGGGCTTGAAATATATGCGAAACAGATTGGTTTTGAACAAATATTAATTATCGATGCCCATAATTCACTTGGGGAGAAAATCGAACAAGATAATATTGAAGTCCTGATAAAAATAGGTAAGGAATGCCTGATTAAGCTAAGGGAATCAGAACAATTTCCCTTCAAGGTAGGATATGCGAATAGTTATCAAATAGAAGATCAGATCAATAAGGATTTATTGAAACAACCTGACCTAGGACACGGCCAATTTGGATTATTGATCATCTCAATCAACAAAATAGATTATTCACTCTGTTGGATCGATTCTAATAATATGAAAAATGGATTTAGGGAAAAAATTGTAGACTCCCTTGAAGCAGAAAATTTAAAGATTATTGAAGTCTGTACTTCTGATACTCATTCTACATCAGGAAAGAGAAATATCAAAGGTTATTACACATTAGGCGATGTAACTCCAGAGTCCAAAATATTGGACGTATTCAAATCTTTGGCTACAAGAGCAAAAAGTTCTCTTGAAAAATCGACATTTGATGTTTTTAAGATAGAAAGTCAAGTAATGGTCATGGGAAACGACCAATTTGATGATTATTCAAACGCCCTGGAAAAATCATTTCTAGTAACCAAGATTTTTCTGGCAATCACTTTTGTTGTATATATCCTGATGTTACTCTTTACTTGATTTTGATTTAGTGTTTAAAGCGCGATGGATGAGGAGAGATTTGAACTCTCGACCACCTGTGTGTGAGACAGGTATCCTAACCAGACTAGACCACCCATCCAGCAGTGAATGCTCCTCTAGAGATAAAATATGAAGATTAATTAACTTTTGGCTCCTAGTCTTCGCTAAAATTGCAGGAGGGTAAATGGTTGTACTCGAATGATCAAGTCCCCTCACCGTATTCGCTGAGATATTTATTTTGTACCTCAGATAATTTATCAATGTTAATCCCCATTGCTTCTAACTTTAGGCTAGCAATGAGCAGATCCTGGTCCCTATCAATCTCGTAAATTTTATTTTCAAATTTACCCTTATTATTAACAAGGTTAAGTACTGATAAGAACTGGTTAGCAAAACTCATATCCATTACTTCGGATGGGTGACCCTCTGCAGCTACTAGGTTTACCAATCTTCCCTCTCCAATTACATTTATTTTTGCATCATTTTTCAAAATAAATTGTTCTACATTTTCATTTACATGCTTTGAACTTTTAGCCAGACCTTTGATTTCTTCAATAGAAATCTCTACATTAAAGTGACCTGCGTTAGCAAGTATCACACCGTTCTTCATTCTTTTTATATGAGAACCAACGATAACATCCTTGCAACCTGTAGAAGTAATGAATAAATCGCCAATCGACGACGCTTCCTCCATTGGAGCAACTATGAATCCATCCATCTTTGCCTTTAGAGCATTTATGGGATCAATTTCAGTTACAATTACCGATGCTCCTAATCCCCTAGCCCTGCTTGCTATACCCTTTCCAACATGTCCGTATCCAGCAACGACTATGGATTTGCCAGCAATTAATACATTAGTTGCCCGAATAATACCATCTAAAGCAGATTGGCCTGTACCATAGACATTATCAAAGTCATGCTTGGTTTCAGCATCATTAACAGCCACTATGGGATAGCTAAGCTTTGATGTTTTTTCAAGAGCTTTCAATCTTAAGACTCCTGTGGTAGTTTCCTCCGTCCCACCAATGATATTCTTTCCGTATTTTTCAAATGCTTTATGAAATTCGATTGTAAGGTCTGCTCCGTCATCAATCGTAATATCAGGGTAGAACTTCAGGACTGAGTATATATCTTCATAATACTCGCTAGTTGATACTCCCCTGCTAGCGAAAACTGACAATTCTTCATCTTTTACGAGTGAGGCAGCAATATCGTCATTAGTGCTTAATGGATTACACCCTGACCATGCTATTTTGGCTCCTGCTGCTGCAAGTGTTTTGGTTAAAACTGCTGTTTCCTTAGTTACGTGCAAGCATCCACCAACCACAAGATCCTTTAGTGGTTTTGATTCTTTAAATTTATTCTTTAAAGATAGTAATACGGGCATATTTGCTTCAGCCCACTCGATTTTTTTTTTACCTTTATCTGCCAAGGAAATATCCTTAATTCTATATTCCATAGGTAAAAAAATAT
>JBBRRF010000361.1:0-2569 GCA_038200885.1 Candidatus Nitrosocosmicus sp. | reverse complement strand
TCAGTAGTGGTTTTTATAACCCTGCATTTTAGCTATGGGATAGGTTTGTTATATGGATTCGTTAGGTTTTGGAAATAGGAAAAAAAAAGAACTATATGATATTATTATTTTAAAATCTAACTCCATTATTTATGATTCGCGTATTAAAAAGATAGCTAAATCTCTAAGTAAAAAATACTCATTGCTAGTATGCGGATGGAATCGTGAAGGTCTTATTGAAGAAACTGTATCTAATTATCCTTTTAACATTGAACTTTTTAATCTTAGATCACCAATTGGAAAGTTCTCATTAATAGGATATTATCCTTTTTTTTGGATTTGGATTTTTTACAAATTAATCAGATACCGTCCAAAAATTGTACATGCATGTGATCTGGATACAATTCCTCCCGTATTCTTATACAAGTTAATATTCAAAAAAAAGATGATCTTTGATATATTTGATAGATTTGCAATGGGGTATATTCCAAAGAAATTTACCTTATTATATAATATTGTTGATTGGTTTGAGGAATATGCTAGCAATTTTGCTGATGTAGTAATCACCGTGAACGAAGACTTACTTAATACTTTAAAAAAAAAACCAAAGAGACACGTCATTATAATGAATTGTCCTGAAGATCACACCATCATTAAAAAAAATAGGATTGATAATACCTTTACTCTAGTATATACTGGAGCGATTCGAGAAGGTAGAGGCCTACTATCTATTTCCAAAGCAATAAAAGAATTACATAATATCAATTTAAGTATAGCAGGCAAATCTATCAATAAACCAATTTCAGATGAATTGCTAGAGAATCCGAAAATATCTTATATTGGGACTTTATTACCCGAAGAATCCATAAATTTAGAAGCCAACTCTGATGTTATGATTGCTTTATATGATCCATCTAATCCACAAAATGCATTTGCTTTACCAAACAAATTATTCGAATCAATGATGTGCGGAATACCTATAATATCAAATGTTGCCAGTAAAATAGTTACCAAATACAAGTGCGGTATTGTCGTAGAATATGATAACATAGATCAAATAAGGCAAGCAATTGTGACCTTAAGGAATGAACCTCAACTACGAATACAGTTGGGAAATAATGGTAGAAAGGCATATAATTGCACCTACAACTGGATATTGATGGAAAAAAAATTATTTGAAGTCTATAATGGTTTATTCAAAAAACTGGTCGATTAGCATCATTTAATTAATATATAATTTATTCTTGCAAAATTTTTGCTTTGTCACCTAACTCAAACTATTTACCTGGGATTAAACAATTTATCGTTGGTGATGATTCACTGGCCTTTCTATAATAGATCGTTAGTCAGGCGTGGTGAAATCCTCTTTTCATATAATTGCCTTAATACTTGGGATACTGAGTTAGAAAGGATGAACAATAACAGGATGGGCAAACCCTTTCTCTTTCCAAATTCTTTCATCTTAGCCGTCAGCTACATACGTCACTCATTTCACCTATCCTACAGACAAACACAGAAGGAATAATCAAAGCTACTGGGAAAAATATCCATGAAAAGCCGCCCAGTTACGGTCACAAATGTATAAGAATCAACAAGCTAGACAACAACATCACAAACGACAATACAGATGATGATGAGTATATCATAGTCTCTATAGATAGTACAGGAATAAAGGTAACAAATAGAGGTCAATGGATGGATAAAAAGTGGAAGGTAAAGGATAGGGATAGAAAAGGCTATCTCAAGATCCATATAGCCGTAAACATAAAGACAAAGGAAATTCTAGCTCTGGAGGTATCAGATGAGAAGGTACATGATGGGAAAATGCTAAAGAACCTGGTTAACCAAGTTTTGGATGGTTCTGCAACAACAACAACAACAATACCAACCAGCAACAGTGGATCAAACAAGATGATAATAAAGATAAAATCTGTTTTGGCTGATGGAGCCTATGATTCCAATGCAAACTTTCAGTATCTCCAAGAGAAAAGAATAACACCCGGTATAAAGGTAAGAAGCAACTCTATCGTTTCTGCTACAAACAACAGGTTAAGGAATAGAGAAGTATTAAGACAAACAAAAGATTTGTTGAAATGGAAAAAGAAAAGAAAGTACGGTCACCGGTGGATGGCTGAAACAGCCTTTTCAACACTAAAGAGAACCTTTGGTGAATATGTATCTGCAACCAGATTTGAAAACATGGTAAAAGAGATGATGATAAAAGTGTCTTTGTATAACCTGTTTAGAAGAATATAGAAGAACCGGAGGTGAAATGATTAGAGGGCAAGGAATTAGGATACAAAGCAGCAAAGAGGAGAAAAATACGACCAAAAGAACTATACAGTAGATCTCTTGCGTAATTAGGACAACGTAATATCTTCTGCTAACCATATCTTTATTCTTTGTAACTAAGAATACATGATCCTGTAGTTTATCAGCCCTGTTACTATATCTGAAACTTTATCATACTTTCTCAACCTGTTTCTAAACACGTCATTCATTATCCTGTACTTTTTAATCCTACAGATTGCATGTTCCACTACTATTCTTATCCTAGAATGAGTCCTGTTGTAATCTTCCTCCTCTTTCG
>JBBRRF010000360.1:0-2607 GCA_038200885.1 Candidatus Nitrosocosmicus sp. | reverse complement strand
TGAGGAGATGTGGAATATAGCCAAACATGACTTGCTTATTTTACAATATTACTCGTCCTTTGAGGATTTTAGGCAAAAAATATCTAATTACTTTAGAACCAAAAGATTTGGTCTAAATATGAGAAACTATCTGTTGAGATCTGTTTGATAACATAATGCTAATTGGTATACATATCTTTTAGCATGACGAATAGAGAAAAATCCTTCTTATGGTCACGTATGATGAATATATTTTAGCGAAATTTTATAAATCCTATTCATTATTCTTATTTATTGATCTTGTATTTATTTTGAACAAAACCAAAATTATATACTGTCGTTTTTAAATGTTGCAAAGACAAATCTTTTGGTAATAATCCACTAAATGATTTTCCTTTACCTATAAGTATTGGTAATATAGTAACAGTAATTTCGTCAACCAATCCAGCTGATAAAAAATCTTGAATTACTATGCCGCCATCTACATATATGTGATTAATAGATTGATCGGACAGTTCTTTAATCAATTGTTTAGGGGATGATGTGTTAGATGTTGTTACCGTTTCCTTTAATTGTACAGGAATTTCAATATTCTTTGAGGTCAATACAATCATTTTGGTATTATTGTACAGCCAGGTGTCAAAGGTCATAACCTGATCAAAAGTTTTCCTTCCCATAATTATTTGGTCCACAGACTCTAGGAAACTTTTGAATCCAAAATCCTCACTAGGAGTTACTTTCTTGTTAACATCATCTAACCAGCCTATATCTCCATTCTCTCTTGCAATGAATCCATCTATACTAGTACCAATAAATACAGAGACTTTTATCATTGATAGTTTTGTAATATCATTAAAATAAATGTATTTAACCACCTCATTTGAAATAGATTTGTTGAGCTATCCCATATTCATATTTTCATTGTTGATACTCAAAGATCAGCCTCACCTTTTTGAAGCTCGGACATGGAATTTCTAAATTTTTAAACCGGTCAGAAGCCATTCTAAAGTAGTGATATCGTCTTGAAGCCTATTGGGCCTATTGCAACTTTACTACTTTATGAAGACTCGACAATAAACAAACGGTGGGAAAATAGTAGTTGAAACTAGATTTACTCCAAGAAAAAGAAAGGGAAATGAGCCCAAAAGTAAATAAATCAATAACTTTGTTTAATACCTAAAAAAGACGTATCAATTATTTTTAGAAAGGGATATTTGTATCTAAGATACTCACTGGTGCTTCGGAGGATTCTGTTTGCTTAGCTTATCCCTATCAACAGAAGATCAATTTACGTTAAACTATAAAAAAAATAATTATTCATTTTCATTAAAAAGATTGAATACTACTTCAATTTATATAATTTTGATAATTTTTATATCAACTTGTTTGATAATTCCAAAATTATTAGAATATTAGAATATTGCAATTAGTTAGCAAATTCAATATATTTTTCTTCGGAATTGTGTATATGAGTAAAGAATACAGTCCTGCCTCACATATTTTGACGCTCTTCGCAATTTGGTCAGACTATATGCGAGCTTGCAAAGAGATAAACAACAAGCATATGATTCTGCTGAAGAATCTTTTCACAGCGGAATGTATCTTCTCATATGTTGCGGTCCATAATAATCCATTCTTTATTTTTTAATAGGTTTTGAGAAATATTATGAGAATGATATTATTCAAAGAATTTTATGTTATCTACTGTCTTATTGCCTAATCCAATTTATTCGTGACCCATTGATTTTTTTGTCGATAAACGTATTGGTAATTACTGAGTTGTGTGTCGCAGGTAATTTATATGCAGTAATAGGAGACCTCACGGCTATAAATAATACACTACAAAACTATCCGAAAGGAACAAATCCATCCACTACTATACTGAATAATTCCGCTGTCTTTATTTGAGTGAATCCATCAATAGAATCGTTCATGCCATCTCATAATCCACTCTTTCCATATCATTCTAATAATACTAAACTTAATTTGACAGGATATTATTATGCATACGGAATTCGAAATAGTTTTGGAATGGATATTAATCCTCCAACTGGAAAACTATGGAATACTGAAAATGGTGAGGACAACCATGATGAAATTAACCTTGTCCAACCAGGTTTTAACAGTGGATGGTCCAAAATAATTGGACATATCTCAAGAAATAACGACGCTTTAATTTCTGATCTTGTTGTGTTGAATGGTTCTTACTATTCAGATCCAGTATTTAGCTGAAGGCTGCCTGTTGGTGTAACAGAGATTGAATTTTTAGAATCTTCATTGTTAGGTGATGATCCGGAAAATAATATATTCGTAGGAGACATTAATAATGGGAATTTATATTTCCTTAAAATCGAATCAAACAGATCTGGAATTGATATAAATATGGTGTTCCTGGTAATAGGCAGTCAAAAGAAGGGATTTGATCTTATCGTGATCTTGCTGAACTTTCATATTACATAATTTTTCGTGTTCAGTTATATATAGCAAATGCTGTGTTGCATGATTCATCCTGATTACAAATAATCTTTATTTAACGTCTTGTCTAAAGAGACAAAAACTTGTTATATAGCGACGCTTTTAGCATCAGCTCTTGCTTCATGTTTTCCATTTTGATGGAATAAACATATT
>JBBRRF010000359.1:0-2614 GCA_038200885.1 Candidatus Nitrosocosmicus sp. | reverse complement strand
ATTAAGGTATAAGCAAAAGAAATCCGTAAAGAACTACCGTTCCTATTGCCATGGTTATGAGCATGAAGGGAAAACCTATGCGTATCCATCTTGTAAAAGAAATATGGTGTCCAAATTTTTCACTTAATCCTACAGCCACAACACCCGCACTAGAACCAATTAATGTACCATTGCCCCCAAAGTCAGCCCCTAATGCCAAAGCCCACCATAAAGGACTAAACTGAAATCCACTTTCACTTCCAAAGGCAGCTGCGATTGTCGGGTCAGCGTTTAAAGTATGAATCAGCGGAATCATTGTAGTTGTAAGTGGTATGTTATCTACAAAGGCACTCCCAATACCCGATAACCAAATAACCATAACAAAAGTTAACCATGGATCTCCATCTGTTATCTCAAGAGCCAAATTTGCAAGTATATCTATCAATCCTGCATGTTCAGCAACTCCTACAATAACAAATAAACCTACAAAGAATAATAGAGTAGCCCAATCGACTTCATGCAAGATTTTTTCTAGTGAAACTCTGCTTATGATTAATAATACTGCAGCACCTCCAATCGCTATGATGGATACTTCTAAATGAGTAATTGTCTGCAAAGAAAATAGTATGACTACTCCTACTAATACAATTAAGGATTTTATCAGTAATCCTTTATGACGTAATAATATTACATTTTCATCTCTATGCATTAGCTCTTGGACATCTTTTTTCTGTTCTAATTTTTGTTCAACTTTTAACTCTTGCTTAAAGAACAATTTGACTAGGAGTAAGGAAATTCCAAAAACGACTGCAATTGTTGGTCCCATGTGAATTAAGAAAGAGTTAAAGTCTATTCCTGCAGCTGAACCAATCAAAATGTTGGGAGGGTCTCCAATTAAGGTGGCAGCACCACCGATATTTGAAACCAAAACTTGAGCCAAAATAAATGGAACAGGATGTATTCCCAAAGTTCGTGTTATGGAAAGTGTAACTGGAACCATCAGCAAAATAGTAGTAACATTATCAACAAACATTGATGCAACAGAAGAAAAAGTACATAGTAATAACATCAATATCCAAACGTTACCCTTGCTAATTTTGCCTAGTTTTATTCCAACCTGATGAAAAACGCCGGTTTCTCCCAGTATGGCTACCATAATCATCATCCCAAATAACAGACCTATGGTGTTGAAATCTACAGATTCTATTATAAAATCAAGGCTATCTTCAGCCTGAATAGAGCCTAGTATAATAGCTAAAATAATTGATAGAATGGCTCCAAACATTGCGATAACTGTTCGATGGATGATATCTAGTCCAAGCAAAACATATATTGCAACCATAATTAAAGTGATACCGGCTAGAATGGGCGTAACACTCTTTTCAAATACCAGAGGAGGAACTGTAAAAAGTATGATGATGTAAATTGCAATTAATAAAATACCGAATGAATATTTCTTATGCATCTAGCAATCTATTTGAAGTTATAAGCCATTTTTAAATATAGAGGTAATAGTTTGATTTCTACATTCCTTATTATATTAATAATGTTAAAAATTAGTTGACTTCAACATAACTGATTTCTAACATATGCTGATCTGGAAAAGTTAATACTTGATTTAATCAATCACATTAAAATGATATATTTCTCTAGGGTGGAATAGAGATAGTGAAAGACAACCCACACAATAAAAATAGAGATAAGAAGTATGATAAAATAAAACATCTGGTAGAAGTAGACGATGATATTTTAGCTGTTTTTTCGATAAATTCGGCTCTGTTGCCTAATTCCTTGTCTTTCAATCATTTCCATACTTGTTCCGCTATATTCTGCTAAACAGGTTATACAGCGATACCTTTATCATTATCTCTTTTATCATGTTTTGAAATCTAGTAGCAGATACATATTCACCAAATGTTCTCTTTATTGTTGAAAATGCTGTCTCAGCCATCCATCTGTGTCCATACTTTCTTTTCTTCTTCCACTTCAACAAATCCTTGGTTTGCCGTATAGCTTCTTTGTTCCTTAATTTGTAGTTCTTTGGTGAATTAACATAGTTCTTTCTTACCTTTATACCCGGTTTGATCTTTTTATCCTCCAGATACCGGAAGTTTGTGTTTGGGTCATATGCTCCATCTGCTAAAACAGATTTTATTTTTATCGTGTTTGGTTCTCTGCTGCTGTTGGAACTATCCAGAACATGGTTGACCAGTTTCTTTAATGCTTTACTGTCATGAACCTTTTCATCGGTTACCTCTAGAGCAAGGATTTCCTTGGTCTTTATATCCACTGCTACGTGGATTTTGATATAGCCCCTTTTATTTTGTTTATTCCATTTTTCTGCCATCCATTGGCCTCTGTTTGTTACCTTAATACCTGTAATGTCTATGGATATTATAAGATCATCATCATCTGTTCTATCTCTTTTAATATCGATGTTTAACCTGTTGATTCTTTTACAGATATGACCATAGCTAGGTGGATTAGAAGTTAGTCTTTTTCCTGTAGCCTTGATCACCCCTTCTGTTTGTCTGTAAGAAAGGTGAAATGAGTAACGGATGTAGCCTATAACAAGAATGAAGGAATTAGGGAAAGTGAATGGCTTTCCCATTTTGTTTTGATTCATCTTCTCTAT
>JBBRRF010000358.1:0-2615 GCA_038200885.1 Candidatus Nitrosocosmicus sp. | reverse complement strand
TGAATTATCTAGTAGACCCAACCAACTAGTAAGGAAAGCATTAGATGAATTAATAAAAAATGTAAGAATAGATGAAGGTGTTTTACATAAAATTCTTGAACAGTGATTAATGAGGGCCGCCGCAAAGAGGATTATATGATGAATATCAGAATATCTGTAGCCGCCGCATGTAAATCAAACTTAAGGAAATCTGCTTTGATGTTGTATTATCCTGCAGTATTCCATTGTTCCATTAAAATGTTCAAATTGGCCGTGCCTAAACAGGCGTCAAACAGAAGAGATAATAAAAAGATCAAAAATTTATGTTCGGAAACTACTTGGGCCTTTCTAGATTTAACTTCCACCTACATACAACTATATACCTATTCTATAGATATGGTCACAATAACAAAGCCATTTTTAAACCCTATAAAGTATCAAATATCTTTCAACGCTTTACAGGAATTGAGTTGGTCCTCTTTTGTATCGATATGAGGTGGTCAAACTGACAACTATTGAGAAAACAACCGAGAAGAGATGCCCGCACAATTATTGACGAATCTAAAAATAAAGTGATTAATATAGATGGACAAGCAGAAAAATCCAGAAAGCAGGTAATAATTGAAACCGCTATAGAATTAGAATTGAAGGGTATGATTCCATCAGATAGAATATGTGCTTTCATAACTAAGGAATTTAAAGGAATTCTCAAACCCCGCACAATTAGGAAATATCTTGATGAAAAGTACAAGATAAAGACAAGGGTGGAAAATGCAAGAAAGCAAAAGAATAAAGAATCAAGTTTAGCGGCAAAACTGCCGCTAAGTCAAGTAAGCAAGACTGTGTTAATTGATAATAATGACAAGATATCCTTTCAGGATGAAAATCCACAACCTTTTCATCATAGAGAGATTTCTGACGTAGATAGCGAACCTGTAAGATCTTTTTATCAAAATGAATGGTTAAAGTTGACAAAACAAAAAAAGCTATCAGAAGGTCAAGTTAATACAGATTTAACAGAATGCATTGGATGTTTGGAAAGAGAACAAAAGATAAAAGAACTAGAAGCCCACCAAAAGGTTCAACAATTCACTATGGCGGATAAGATGGGACCTTCTGTCGAAACTGAAAACATTAAGTCTTTGGAATTTGAGGCAAGCAAAAAGGTATTGGACATTTATGATCATCTAAAATCTAACAAAATAATTAGTTACGATGATACAATATGGTTTAATGGTAAAATAGACCAGAATACTGAGAAGATGATTCATTTTGGTCTAGGAAGGTTAAGACAGCAGAGAGAAATTGATAGTTCATCATAAACAAGTTTGACATAATGGAATCATCTGATTTAAAATCTTGGTTCTTTGACAAGACTATTAACAAATGTGATGTAGACAGTAACACAATAAAGATACTTTTATCTTTTGATCGCCTATCCTTAAACTAAACTTTTGATTATTGATCTTCATCTCCATCCATTTCATACGCTAGTCTACTCTTTTTTAGTTCAAGGTAATTTACATCATGCTGTAATACTTCTTTTCTATGACGAATGGATATGGGTGCCATCAAACTTGCCACCAGTACATTGATATCTTCTTCAAATAGTCCTTCATATTTCATTTTTTTAGCAATTTCATTAAAGAATGGTAAATACTGTGGATGGTCCCTAAGTACTTCAACAAAGTCTGACTTATTGCTTAGATCTAGATATTCAAAATACCTCTGTTTACTATCTCATACAATAAATCCACAATAAGGGAAATCTATATGATATTCTAATTTAAGGAATAACAAACATGCGTTTTAAACAAGCCTTTTTCAAAGATTAAGTTATATATATAAATTTGATATCATTCTTAAAATAGGAAGCTATGGTATTTTGGATCTAGGTCTATATCTAAAGGGAAATAACATATTTTTTAAAGCCTGTAATTTCTAAACCGGGCAAAAAATTCTAGCAAACTACAAAGCATAAAACATTGAAAATTTGAGCACAATGATCTTTTAAAATTTTATCAAAATAACAAGAGTATCAACGATAATTTGTTGTTTTATTGGATAACAAGGATTTTGCTTTTATACTTATTTTTTTATAAAGCGTATGTCAACAGAATCAGTCGATGAAGAAAAGAAAAAACTTGTTATTCAAAGACGAAAGGAAGGAGTAACCATAAGAAAAATAGCAAAAGAAACTCATCTGTCTTTCTCAACAATAGGTAAAATTTGGAGAGAAAGGGATGGTCAAATAGAACAAGTATCAGTTACAACTAGAGCATATCAGCTATTTGAAAAAGGAATGAACCTTGTTCAAGTTACTATAGCCTTGGACTTAAATCCAGTAGAGGCAGAAAAAATACATGAGAGCTACCTGAGACTTAAAGGCCTGGATAAAGCAGTTTATTATTGTAAGACAGAAGAGAAACATCTTGCATCATTTAGTGACTTTGTTTATGCATGTGAAGTGCATACACCTGAAAGTCAAAAGATATTATACCAATTAAGATAATTACCTGAACCATCATTCAGGGTCCCTCCATACTTTCTCCAAATGTTTATAGCTGAGATGATCATATCCCCATTTTGCACATCAATTGACTATTGTCGACAAGGAGACATCGTTTGAAAGGGCT
>JBBRRF010000357.1:0-2623 GCA_038200885.1 Candidatus Nitrosocosmicus sp. | reverse complement strand
TCTAAGATTTATTCAGTTCTGCCGGTTCCATAACACTGCTAATCTGGTTCTGCTGATTTAGATTCTCTTGGAGACTTGGACTCAGAATTGACATCATCTTTTCTTTCAGCCAATTTTAATCCTAATTTTATCAAATAAGGCGCTAAGAATGTGGAAATCAGGGTTATAGTTCCAATGATAGGTAGTATAAAATAGCTCACTACTCCAATGTCTATTCCTCCCTTGGCTACAATTAGCGACATCTCTCCACCTCTTGATGATGAGAGATTGATACCGGTCTGCATAGCAGTGAGTTTGCTAAATCCCTGATATCTTGAAGTTAGGAACACAATAGCGAATTTTACGACTGAAGTAACGCCTACAAGTATTAATGCGGGAATTATGAATACCGGTATCAAATTAATATCCATTAATGCCCCTACTGAAACGAAAAATAAGGCAACGAACATATCTCTGATGGGCGTCGTTAGGATGCTTGTAACAGCGTGAGATTTTGATTCAGCTATCAATACCCCTGCAAAAAAGGCCCCCACCGCTACTGAAATCCCAAGCAAGTTTGAAATATATGCAAAGCCAAATGCTAGACCAAGTACAGCCACTACCAAAACGTCACTCTGATTTGTCCTAGCAACAAAATCTACTAAGCGCGGAATTGTTCTCGACCCTATTATCAAAACTCCAGCAATAAATGCTATCGTTATTCCTATGGGGATTAGGATTTCTACTATCGATATATTTCCTGTTACAGTGGTTGAATGCAATAAGGCAAATATAGACAGTATTATTATGTCCTCAATTATCAGAATTCCTAGAGTAAGGTATGAAGCCTCTTCTCTTAGTATTTTTAATTCTTCTAATACCTTCATTATTACCACTGTACTAGAAACCGATAATGCTACTGCCATAAACAGGCTATCATAGAATGACATGTTCAGTGCTTGACCAACATAAAACCCTGCAATTATTGTTCCAATTTGTTCTGCTACAGTGATGATTGTAGCTCTTTTACCAATCTTCCTTAGATTTCGAATGGGAAATTCCATTCCGACTGTAAATAGCAGCAAAATTATTCCAATTTCTGCAAATAAATTTAAAACTTCTACATTACTAATGAAACTGAAAGGCGGAGTATGTGGTCCTATAATTATGCCTGCTCCTATATATCCCAAAATTAGTGGCTGCTTCAATTTATATGAAATAATCGTCATTACCGCTGCGATTATCATTATTGTCGCAAAATCTTGTAAAATTTGGGTTATTTCTATAGCCACACTAAAAATTAATATATATATTATATAAATAATTGTAATTGTTTACTTGATATTATCAAAACAGAGTTTTGTTGACCTATATGTGAGAATCAGATTCTGATAATGATGCAGAGTTTTCCAAATCAAAATTAATTTGGAATTATATCAACAAATTGTTTCACAGAAGTGTGATACGGCCTTATTTATTCCATCTATAATCTTGGTTAGGGGATCTTTTCACCTTCCGCAGTTATTTTATAATGGTCGACATTTTTCGTGCTAACAAAAAAATAGAAATCTCTTTCATATCCTGGTTTAAAAGTTGACGAAGCCGGGGAAATGAATCTACTGGTTTCTGAAACGGTGGTATTTTTAGAATCAAAAAATTCTACCAGAACTTTTACATCCCTAGCATCGAAAGTTGAATTATTTATAGCAGTGCCTTTAACAGATATTAATCCCGTTGGACTCTCTCCTACTTCAATTTCTCTAAGCTCAAGATTAATTATTGTGCTTGATAGTGAATTTATCATTCCTCGTTCTTGCGAGCTTACTTGGTTCGCTATTAGATTTCCTAAAAATATGACGACTAATAGAACACTTGATATCAAAATGAAGGAATTTCTTATTATATTCACTCTTTTTCCTCTCCCTGCTTAATATTTCATACCGTAACCCAGATATGAATTGTTCTTCGGAAGGTAAAGTTATATTGACTCAACAAAACTTTAAAGTTTTTGTATTTGAAACTAAGATTGAGTTAATTGTGCAGTAACAGGATGATTAGATTGTGAATAATACTACTAAAATACTTGAATATCAATGTCTTGATTTATTCAATAAATGAAAAATTGTCTTCTTATAGTAAGAAAATCTCTAAATTGGATTTCTCATATTTTCTGAAAACATCGTAATACGGATTAGATCCTTAAGAAGTATATTTAACTTACTCTGTTTCCGTCTTCTACTTCAATAATTTGGTCGTCTGGATATTTGACCACCTTAATATTGCAATGCTTGCACTCGTAATATTGAATGTCATGCCTATGACTAATTGATCCGTTCAGCCATATCATCATATTTCCACATCTTAAACAAGACATAGTCATATACATGTGTGACAAACCTGTGATATTAAATTCTTTTGATCTTTTAACAATTTAGATTAAAAGATCGTTTAGATAAATATTTGTAAATCATAAAACCTATCAACTAGAGACGATTGCAATTTACGGCCCTGACGATATGAAAATCTTGTAGTATCATGTAGCTTGTGTGTTGGCTAGGTTCAAAGTTTACATGCTCCGTAAGAGAGCGAGGCCCTGACTGAACCATACTTCCTTGAGCGGCTATCAAACTACCCAATATAGAGG
>JBBRRF010000356.1:0-2626 GCA_038200885.1 Candidatus Nitrosocosmicus sp. | reverse complement strand
TAGGGATATTTATTTGAATAAATTTTAGATAACTCGATACTTCCGAACGATGGATGATTAGCTAGTACATGACACTATTTGACTGATTTGTTTTTGAAATAAAAAATAATCCTTATTATAATAATAATTAGGGTGATATAGACATAAAAAAGGATTTGAACTTTAATTCTCTTATCTAGTAACTTCTCGTTCATAATTTTGTTTCTTATGATACTGTTTCAGTGAATGCTCCAACCGATTTCGATAAATTAACTAGATTCCCAGTCGTCTTTTACAAATATGATTTTCTTACTTTTAATACAGTTTCAATTAATCTTTAAGGTTGATACTCTTCTGATTACTGTTATAGCCTTTGAATCAACTTATGATTAAAAGAGTAGTTGGAAAATTAACATGGTTTTAGCAATACAAGATTGAACCAATTATTTTCATCAGAGAAAATCATCTCAAGTGAAAAACCCGATCTAATCGCTAATTCTTGAATTTTCTCCTTACTATATTTGTATGAGCTTTCGGTGTGAATAGTTTCATTCTGAGATATCTGAAATATTCTATCAGAACCCGAAATTCTAAATTCTTGATCCGATTTAGATTTGAGATGCATCTCGATACGATCCTTTTTCTTGTTAAAAAAGGCATAATGTAAATACTCATGAGGATCAAAATCACACCCCAACTCTCTATTCATTCGAGTTAACAAATTCAAATTAAATTGGGCAGTGAATCCTGCCTTATCGTTATAAGCGGGTTCGATAAGAAATTCATCCTTTATCATATCAAAGCCAACAAGAAGAAAGTCCTTGTCATTCATATTGATTCGAACTGCTTTTAAAAAGTCTCTAGCTTCATCAATTTCAAAATTTCCTATACTAGATCCAAAGAAAACTATTAGTCTAGAAAATGAATCGAATTTAAAATTATTCTCAAATAAAATATTATTACAATCTTTAATACCGTTTATATAATCGTTGGGAATACCTTTGACCATTATATTCTGATTCTTTGTTTCCAAATCAGTTACTACAGAATCCAAAAAATTGAAGGAAATATCAATTGGAAAGTAATATAGTTTATCTTGTCTTTTCAAAATGGAGTCGAACAGATGTTTGGTCTTTTTTGAACTACCGCTTCCCATCTCTATTAGGATGATCTCTTTTGGAATATTTTGTAAAATCTTGGTAGAATATTCTTCCAGTATACTATTTTCAGTTCTAGTTGGATAATACTCAGGCTGAACCGTTATTTGTTCAAACAAGTAAGAACCCTTACTATCGTATAAATATTTGGAGGGTATTGATTTCTGAACGGGATTAGACAGTCCTTTCAAGATATCGGTTCTAAATTCTTCGTTGTTATTATCCAAATGCAAATTTTAATTTATGTTTAGGAGTAAGATATAAATATTTTTGTTATCGTCGTTTATAATTTAAGTGGATTTGGACTTGGAGGTGCCTTATTTCCATACCCGAGCTAACTTTTCTTAAACCTGAAGCTATTCAATTTGATCAATTCATTATATGATCCAAATCTTTCAGGATTGATTTTGTCTAGGGAATTTTCTGACTCGATTTCCTCATTAGTCCTGAAATCCTTAATAATTTCATATTTTGATGTTCTTTGTGCGGGTATCTTGCCTGCCGCTTTGATGATCTTACGCATGTCCACAGGCCTCATAAATTGTCCATATTGTGATCCTGCAGAAGTTGATATACTTTCGTTAATTAAACAGCCACCTAGGTCATTTGCTCCAGCACCAAGCAATATTTGGGATAATTTTGGTCCCTCTTTAACCCACGAAACCTGAATATTATTAATGAAATTATCAAAGAAAATTCGCGAAATCGCATGTATTTTCAAAATTTCTAGACCATTAGCACCAGGCCTTATATCTTTGACTAGATGATGATTTGACATTGGAGCATCATAGTGCACATAACTCAAAGGAACAAATTCTGTGAATTTACCTGTTTGTTTTTGAATATTTCTAATTATCTCCAAATGAGTAACAATATCACTATTACTCTCGATATGCCCATACATTATTGTGGAAGTGGTTGGGATGTTAAGCTTGTGTGCTGTAGAAATTATGTCGACCCACTGTTCTATATTGATTCGGCCTGGAGAAATCTTGTTCCGTACCTCTTTTACAAGAATCTCAGCGGAGGTACCAGGTAAGCTCCCGAGACCAGCCTCCTTTAGCATCTTTAAATAATCATGAATCTTTGTGTTAGACAATGTAGATCCATACAAAATTTCCTCTGGCGAGAAGGCATGAATATGAATCTCTGGCAATTCCTTCTTTATCGCTCTACATAAATTGACGTAAAAAAATCCATCCATTTTAGGAGGCAATCCTGCCTGGATACATATTTCAGTGGCTCCAAACTGCCATGCTTCTTTAGCCCTTCTTACTATCTCTTCGATTGGTAAAAGATAACCTTCTTCCACTCTAAAATCTCTACTGAACGCACAAAAGCCACATTGCTTTATACAAACATTTGTAAAGTTAATATTTCTGTTTATGACATAAGTCACAATTTCACCATTCGCCCGCCTTCTCAGCTCGTCAGCAACCAGAGCTATTACCGACAAACTTGGTCCAGTAGCTTCGAAGAGCTTTAAAGTA
>JBBRRF010000355.1:0-2629 GCA_038200885.1 Candidatus Nitrosocosmicus sp. | reverse complement strand
TATAGTCATTTAACCTGTTAGAATTTCTTAAAAATCGATACCAGCATTAATCCCTAGCACCCAAACTAATCATTGTTCAAGTTTGTTTATCTTGTAATAAAATATCAACTATGAATCACCATCTACCGACACTCCACATACTTAAAAAAAGAATAGAACTTGTGAAATAGCCCCGATTCAAACTGTTTTAAAAAGTTAGTTATACATCTCAAGTAAAGAAATCTTAGCGTGCAATGAGAGACAAAGGTGGCTAGTTCAAGGGAATACCGAAATGTGTCCAGCATCAAGAGGCGGTGGTATTCAACTCGGTTGCGGGATATATTGTAGAGTTATAATGTTCGAGAGCATTACATGCAGTAACGTTATTGTACATACATTCGTTGATGAGTTGATCCATGGGAGAATTTTCGTTCTGTGCAAAAATTTCCAAGGTGGTGATTGCTATCATGGCGCCAGGTGCAAGACCAGCAATGACTGTGACCATAATGACTTTAATAGCCAACATAAGTTCTATTTGATGGTTTTATTTCTTTTTATGTATATAGGTTTTGGTATGGGAATTTGAAATGATATTTGAACAATTAAAGCATTTTAGATAATCGTTTTATATCCAAGACCATGAAACTTAATTGCATCTATGTAGGGGTATTCTCTCTAACGTATTAGAACCCAGTTACCACTAGAAACTTAATCCCCACGGATGAGAACTGTTGCTGACAAATGTACTTAACCTGTCAGATCTTAATAGATAGATGACTATGATTGTCCATAATATAGAAGAAAAGGAATTACCAAATTTATCATTTATTGTGATGAAAAATCGTTATAATTACAACCGCATAATATCACTAGACCAATCTGCTTGTCGGGGTTAAACCCTATTATACTTGAAAATCCATCTATCGATCCAGTATGCCAAATAACTTCTTTCCCAAAATCCGTTGTTACGGTCCAGCCTAAACCTATGTAGTCTTTAAGAGATTTATTTTCAGAAGATTGACCGAATGAATGTCTTATTGAATGAGTTTCCTGTATAGAATCATTAATTTTAGTTTGTACTAACCCTGTATTTGCTGATAGATACTTTATCAAATCATTGGTCGAAGAATACATGGCACCAGCCGACTGAATTGTTTCTGGTATGAATTCCAAGTTAACTTCTTTTCCTGCTATATGACCTGTAGCATATCTAGATTTGATATCCTCGGGAACCGAAATTCCTGAAGTATTCATACGCATACCTGTACTATCCATCACAAGAACATTTAGAATTCTATCCTTTACAAATTGATCAAATGAAACACCGCCCCTCAGAGATAAAATATGACCCAAAAGACCCATCCCTATGTCAGAATAGTTTGCTTTTGTACCTGGCTTGCTTGACAAAGTTGTATTTGATACAAAGTCATAGACTTCCTGAGTTGTATAACTGTGGTTTCTAATCCTACCCGTTGGAAAATCAGGTAGGCCCGAAGTATATGTTGCCAAGTTCTCAAGTGTTATCTTGTGCCCATTATACGATGGAACTGTCACATTATAGACGGGAAGATACTTTTCTATAGGATCATTTAGGTTGACCAATCCTTGATTTACCATATCTGCCAAAATAATAGCCTCAAATGTTTTTGATATGGATGCTATATCAAACACAGTATTTCCATCAACCTTCGTGGAGTTGAAGTTTGATATGTTTCCCTATCCTGAAACCTGAGTGCCATCTGGAGATACAATACCAACAACAATTGGAATCGAAATACCTGAATTAGAAACGGCGCTATTGTAGAAGAAGAAGGATTACTGGATGATGCATGATCAAATACTATTTCCTTAAACTGTTCCAAAAGTGTATTTGATATGTCATTTTCAGATTAATAATGGGAATTATTTAATAGAGAGATTTGATGATGTTGAGCATATGCCAACTGAAATTGATTTTGAAAAATGTTGGAAGAGGCAAAAAAAGATAAGATAACCAAAGTCGACAAAAACGCACATAAACATAGTTTTCTGTAAATCAAATATCTCACATTTCATTTCACATATATAAAAATTCATGATCTCATAACGTTTTTTTAACTTTTATGATCCGGAATTATAATATAACATAAATTGTGCTAGAACCTTAATATCCCATGGAACTTAATCCCCACGGATCATAAAATACTAGATCTCTTGCGTAATTAGTCTCCATGTAATATTTCTTATAAAGTGGACATCAATTGAAGAAATTAAACTTGACTTTTACATTTAAGTAATATTCTATTTATCTGAAAAAACACTAGATTATTTTATTACTCCAGTAGTGCTCTAATGAAAGACACTAGCTACTATAATTAAAAGTTCTTTTAAACCCTGTTTCTTATATCATGAATAGATTATGTATGGTAAAACGACTCGCAGACGCAAGTTCTGACACTGCAAAAATAGCAAACCTAATCGCAGAATAATTTGACAGTCCTATTTAAAGTTATATGTGCTAATTGTAGCACTCTCCTATCCCGAAATTATTAACGCACAGTAGTAATTCTGTGACCAAATTGACTGACAGAAAGATAAGGTGGATTATCGGAGAGAAAACAAAAGGGATTCTCAGCACCAATGACATCGCATTATTACAAGATGTTAATGC
>JBBRRF010000354.1:0-2644 GCA_038200885.1 Candidatus Nitrosocosmicus sp. | reverse complement strand
TTCTTTGGATATTTTTGCAAAAAAAGTGCGAAAATTTCTCTGTTTTCAAGATCTATTGTAACCTACAGACAGATGGATTCAGAACCAACTTTGATTAGTGTCTCATCGACAACATACTCTGATATCTGTCTCCTACTATATGACAACTTTTGTGGATGGTACCTTTGAATCCAGTTCCAAGCCAATAAATGGTTTCGTTTGATAAAGAAAGTAAGTCTTAGGGAGTTTTGTCTTAAGGATAAACCTGAAAAATACAAATACAGACCATAGCATACATGCTTTGAAGGTGTTCTGTTTCTTTTACAATCTGTTTGCAAGGGTCATGTCATGTTGTGTCCAAACCAAACCAAACCAAACCAAACAATATCATTTTCTTAAGTTAACTGCTACGTTCTTCCTCGTGGTGGATGATAGAAATTATCTAGATAAACGACTCTGGTAAACTAAACTAAAATAATATTACAAGTACTATCAAATTATTTTATTCATTTAGAATACAACCTGAAACCCGTCATCTATCCATCCATCTGATTAAATCTTGGGTCTAAAATCCGTAAAAAAGTAAATATAAATGCGAACGTGTATAGATATATTAAGGTAAATTAATTATAGTTTTGTGTCGCAAGTGACACAAATTAATTTAATTCAAGCAAATAAATTTAAACGGTCGATTGGCAGCAACAATAACGATACTTGATTTTACCGCAGATATAAGGATTAATAGATAAACGGATTAATAAAAGTTTTAAAATTCAACTATAAATTATAATTAGATGAGCATGTTATAATTCCCAACAAATAAAGCTAGTCTTATAACCATATTTTGCTTGAAACAGACTATCTAAAAGACAAGCAGAGTACAATTCATCATCCATTCTAATTAGTATTTTGTATCTTGTTGGGCTGATTGGTTGATTGGTTGATTGATTGGTCATCGTGTAATTCTGTCAAACACCGTCACAGAGGTTCTTTTGTATACTCACCCACCATAATTCTACGGTGCTTTATAGTGTGTATATGGTTCAGACTAGACTCAAACAGATCACCATCATTTTCTTTCCTTGGATTTGTCCTGTAATAGAAGGGTGATGAAAGCATGTGAATTGTCTGTTTCCTACCTGCCAAGTAGACGAAGAATAAATAGACACAATAAGGAATTATATAATGAATTTTTAGGAGTTAGACGGATCGAGTAACCATTGTATCATGTTCGATCTAATTAAAGAAACCAGATTCTACTTGTATTCACTGAGAAATGATTTGTACATATTTAACTAACTAGTTGAATATCGAGATCAAGTAAGACTCTCAAATACACCCGGATCTTTCATGTCAAGTTGTAATTGATACTGGTATATGATTGAAAATACTCAGTGACCAGTTAAAGCTCTTGACAGTGATAGAAAAAGTGGGGATGTCAGGCTGTTATTCTGGCTGTTTCATGGGGTTTAAATTTATTCCACATAATTCCAAATATAGCGCCTAGAACTAAATAGAACATAACCATTGTACCAAAAGTAATGGCTCTAAATGCGTTGACTAAATCCATTGGTGCAGTTATTTCATCAGGATTTGCTGGAAATATTGCATAAATAATAGCAACTAGGCCCAAGTAAATCATAGGAATTACATACTTGATGTAACTAATTCTTCCTAACTTATACACGAGAATACTGACGCCCAAAGCGATTAATCCAGATGCCAGTTGATAGCTAGCATACAAACTATCTCTTAATCCAATAGTCTCTGGATCTCCGACGGCAGGCGGGTTTGCAGGATATTTGATGAAAGGAACGATATATAATGATAAACACATTATGGCCGCTAAAATAAGTGCTTTTTTTCTATCGTCCGAAGAAGGCAAATACTTTCTTGATATTACATAAACGATTCCTAAAATCGCACCATATGTTAACCCTAAGAATGCTCCTGCAACAAATGTTCCTTCCTTTTGCCACACTCTGTAAGAGCTTAATTCATCAAAATCAACTACTTCACCAGATCCAATGCTGTTATCCACCTCAAATCCTATTGCTTGATCTATGAATGGTTCTGCAACAAAATAATTAACGCCTGCTAAAATTACTCCAGCTATAACACCTGACAAAAGAGATACAAAGATAAATGTTAAAGATTTCATGTTCTATAATCTACTTCACATATGAATATAAAATGACAAATATTAATGGCACGGAAATCCCGCTGCATGTCTTATATCATGAGTAAATTCATGAAGCCACATTGTGTCGTATGCTTCATTTCCCTGTACCATACTAAATAATTGACCTTGATCATATCCGACTATGTAAACGCTAAAAATTGCAATAATGGCTAAAACTGCGATTGAAACCTTTGAAATTCCATTTTTTTCTACAACCCTTTGATCATGATGTAGACTCATAATGCATTTACCATTTTCGAGATATATAAAGTATTGTATGGTTTATCCAACATTTTATGATTAGGACTATATGGGAAGTCAAGGAAAATAAAGTAACACCGGAATCTACAAAAATCTGAATATTTATTAAGAACCTATCCTAAAATTAACTTTCTATAGATGATTATGCAACAAGAGAACTGTACCAACCCAAGATAGTTATCGTCCTTCTTTTCATATCTTGTGAAGAGTTTCCTAAATCTG
>JBBRRF010000353.1:0-2644 GCA_038200885.1 Candidatus Nitrosocosmicus sp. | reverse complement strand
CTCATTATTAATTTTTTCATAAAAACTATCCCAATCAACATTAATGTCCGATTGTGAATATGGGATAATTGTAGAAAAATAGAATCTGAGATAATCCGGGTTAAATGATTTCGTGAATCCTCCCAAAGTTATCGACCAATTCTTACTCTTCGATAACTTTCTATTTTGGAATAGTAAATGGCCCCTTGTAACTATTCTATCAGGTAATTTATATTCGCTCTTGATTCCAAGCCTGATCGCGGGGAGAAAGAGGTAATGATGATAGATTATATCTTTCCCTATAAAATGAATGATTTCAGAATCGTTCCAAAGTTTCCTACCGTCTTTCTTAAGTACGGTCTCTGCAAAAGTATTAAAAGATGAAATATAGCACAAATGGTTGTCAAACCACCCGTAAAATACTTTATCTTCATAATTTTGAACTCCACGAATTTTTGGTATGGGTACCCCCCAAGATAAATCTCTAGTGATATCCCAATCTTGCAAACCGGTATTAATCCAGTTCAAGACGTATTTTACTACGTCTTCTTGTAAATTTTTATTATTGGAAAGCCAAATTTTGAGGGGGTTCTCAAAATCGGACAATTTAAAAAAATAATGGAGACTCTCTCTCCTAACAGGGGGCTTTCCGCATAAAACACATTTGGGGTCCAGTATTTGTTCAGGGACCCTTCCACACGATTCGCAAAGATCAGAATATTGGTTATCTGAGTTACAGAATGGGCATCTACCTATTACGTACCTGTCTGGCAAGTATTTGTTATCAAATGTGCAAAAAAACTGGACCACAATCTCCTCTTTTATGTGATTATTTTTATACAGGTCCATAAATACGTCCTGTACAAACTTTACGTTTTGAGGTGAACTAGTCTTTGAAAAATGATCAAAATTAATGTCTACAGAATCAAAATCTTTTTTATCCATCTCATTCCATTCTCTCACGTACTCGTCAGGTGTTTTTTGCTCCTTCTCGGCTTTTATAAGAATAGGAGTCCCGTAATCATCAGTAGCACATATATGGTAAATCTTACTACCTGTCAATCTAACGAATCTAGTGAAAATGTCGGCTGGTAGATATGTTGATGCAATATGTCCCAAATGAATCTGGCCATTCGCATAAGGCAAGGCTGAGGTAACGACAAGATCCTTTTCTATCACAATCTTGGGCCCTTTATATTTTTCATTCTCTGCTATTACGTCATGGATATCTGTTGTTTTGAAATGTGAATTATCAGAATCTGAATGAGTAGTAATCGAGTTATGGTTTGTGTTTTCGGACAGACTGTTCATTTGCGCCTAACTTGTATACCTTTAATTGTTGAATTTAATTTAACTGTATATGAATCAAATAAATTAAAAAAACATTTATAATTTTTAATAAAGTATTATGCATTGTTAGATGACATGGATTAAGGTAGCCAGTAAAGGCGACATTCGAGAAGGCAGTGGTAAGGAACTTAACGTTAATGGGCAAAGAATAGCTCTATTTGTATCAAAAAACAAATATTACGCTATCGAGGCACTTTGCAGACATCAGGATGGTTCTTTAGCACCAGGAAAAGTTAATGGTGAAATTGTCGAGTGCCCTTTACACTTTTGGCATTACAATATTAGAACAGGCGAGCTACTAGATTATATGGAGGGTATCAAATTGACCACCTTCCCTGTTCAGATTAGAAAAAATGAAATTTACCTAGACGTTTAATTTTTTGCCAACATTCCTTTAGAAATGAAATTAAGTAATACATTAACAAACAAATTAGAAGAAATTAATACTGCCGATAATGTAATTAAAATTTACCTGTGCGGTGTTACTGTTTATGATGACTGCCATATCGGGCATGCAAGGACCATTATAGTTTTCGATGTATTAAGACGGTACTTAGAAATTCAAGATGTTAAGGTGAGATTCATACAAAATTTTACTGATATAGACGACAAGATAATAGCCAGGGCTAGCAGTGAACATACTGATGCTGAATATATTTCTCGAGTATATACAGAGAGTTACTTTAGAGATTTTGATGCCCTCAACGTCATGAGGGCCACATCATATCCTAAGGTAACAGAGCATATTCCAGATATTATCGACTTTATTAGCAAACTAATGGAGAAAAATAAAGCTTATGTGGGATTAAATGGAATTTATTTTAGGGTTAGGTCCTACCAAGGGTATGGTAAGCTGTCCAAAAAGGACCAAGATTCAATAGTTTCTGGTGCGAGGATTGAAGTCGATGAGACTAAAGACGACCCGCGAGACTTTGCCTTGTGGAAATTTAGTTCCGCGAAACCAATCTGGACGAGTCCGTGGGGAAATGGAAGGCCAGGATGGCACATTGAGTGTTCAGTCATGGCTTCAAAATATTTAGGAAAAAATATCGACATACACGGAGGAGGCCAGGATCTAGTTTTTCCTCATCACGAAAATGAAATTGCACAGTCTGAGGGATTATTCGAAACCGAATTCTCGAAATTATGGATGCACGTAGGGATGGTAACAATTAACTCTGAAAAAATGTCGAAATCTATTGGAAATACAATTAAGATATCAGAACTACTAAAAGAAGTTGGTCCAAATGTAATTAGGCTTTTTTGCCTTTCTTCTCATTATACGAAACCGCTAGATTATACGCAGGATATAATT
>JBBRRF010000352.1:0-2645 GCA_038200885.1 Candidatus Nitrosocosmicus sp. | reverse complement strand
TACTTGGAAATGTTCATTTTCTCTTTTGACAAGATAGAATTCAATCCAAATTTTGGTGATCCAAAAACAACTAAGAGTGAATTGTTGTCTAAAGATCTATTCACCTTAGAAAACTCATTCTCAAAAGGGTTAAAGTATTTCGAATGTTTAGACGTAAGGATAATGTTTGATATTGGAAATTTTTCCATAATATTTTTTAATTCTTTTATTTGATATACATTGTATCCCCAATATTTTTCTGTTATTTCGTTCTTTTCGATATCAATCGCATTAATGTGATTTTTATGCTTTAGTAACTTTACATTGACTTTCCTACCATCATGCTTAAATTTTCCATCGTACTCTATTGGATATCTTAATCCAACATCTACAAAATATGTATCCCTTCTTTTCTCAACAACTCCAACCCTAATTTCGCCAGTTTTGAGGTCACTTATTTCTATCCGGTCCTTATGATGATATGATCTTATTGGATGAAGTTTTCCTACATTTTTCAATATTTCAAGCTTAGGATAAATTTTCCTCCTTAAGTACTGAGGCGTATCAAGATATTCAAGGATGGTTACCATGAATTGGAGATCATCATTGCTTGTATTCAGTAATTTATCGTGATAAATAAATATGTTATTAACTCTAAAAATCGATAATGCTCTTGATAATTGAAAGATTTTTAGTGTTTTATCAATTTCTGTCGAAACGTCATACAAGAACGAATCTGGAATGGAAACATCAAATCTCAGTGAATTTGAAATATAAATCACCGTTCATTTAGCAATTCGTTCACTGCTCCTTCCAAATAACCTTCAGATCCAAAAAAACTATATCTCAATATTCCCTCTTTATCTATGACTATAGATGAGGGTGTTCCCCTCAGTCTATAAGTCTCAAATGTCAATGCCGAAAATTCCTTATTCTGTAAATAATTTCGTACCTTGTCAACAAGGTCTGTTTTTTCTTTGTCAGAAAATGTAGAAAAATCAGAAAAATATATTTCAATAAAATCAAAAATCATCTTGTCTGAAACTTCGACGGGCATTTTGATAATTTTATCAAAAGCTACTGGAAATGGTATCTTGTAATATAACTTGTTTTCATCAACTAATTTACCATGCTGTTTTAATGCTCTAAATGTCTCTCCAATTACTTGATTTTCTGAAAGCAAAAGTTCAAGGTTTTGTAAGGTGTTTTTGTCATAATCTTCGAATGCAGTTGCGACTGCTAATACCTTAACATTTTTATCCTTAAATTTTTCATACAGCGAAATTGCCTGCGGAATTCCATATAGAAAACATCCTGGACAATTAACTTGAAATACTTCAATAACGACTACATTTCCAGCCAATTTATCTATATTTGTTGTTGTACCTTGTACCCATTTAGAAAGTTGTAAATTAGGTGCTTTGGAACCAATTTCTATTGCCATTGATAATCAATTTTTCAATAAAATAAGAATTATTTAAAGGGTCGTATATACAAATATAATACTTTTATGATAAACTAAATTGAAGCAAGTCAAGATTGACTTTCTTTATCTTGAACTTGTTTTGAATAATTCTCTATTTCTTCTAACGGCATCATTCGCAAAGTTTTTGATTTTGAATCAATCACAGCCAATCTAATGTGTTTGGTGCCGGTCTTTTCTTCACTGACCATGAAAATAGATTCAATAGCAAGTACACATGCTTTATCGAGACTAATATCACTCCTATAATTCTTTTCTAAGTGTTCAGTTACTTGTTCGCTTCCTGCACCAATTGCCACAGCATCGTATCCGATGTATGTACCACTTGGGTCAGTAAGATACAAGCCTATTCCACTCTTGTCGACCCCAGCCAATATCATTGCAACGCCGAATGGCCTGGCTCCAGCATATTGGGTATACTGTTGAGCCATATCAGCTAGGTTTTTTGCAACGCCTTCAACGTCAACCACTTCATCATATATAAGGCGGTTGCTCTGGGCAAAAAATCGTGCGTGGTCAACCTGAGTGCGAGCGTCTGGAATATACCCTGCTGCGGCAAGACCTATATGATCATCTATCTGAAATATTTTTTGAGTTACACTAGATATCTGCAATTTTCTCGTTTTCTCTTCTACTGCAAGGATTACACCTTCAGTGCTTTTAATCCCTAAAGCTAAAGTGCCTCTCCTAACGGTTTCGATTGCATATTCAACCTGATATAATCGCCCATCAGGTGAGAAAACAGTAATCCCTCTATCATAACCTGCTGCTGCTGGTAACAAATCAACTAGATTACTTCTAAATCTTTATTTATAGTTACCTTATTTAAAAAATAAAGGATTATTTACCTAATAATAAGAATAAAGTTGGCCAGTTGTTAACAGAAGAAATCCGATTTCATGGCCACAAGAATATTCGATCTCTGCATACACGAACCATAGAAATCACCAAAGATCCTAACTTGACAATCAATGGAGATTGTATTATAGGAGTTAGCGCAACCAAATCATGTTCCGATCTAACGAGTGGTATGAAGAATAAGATCAGGAGTAACCGATCTTTCATAGAAATAGATTTGGTTGTTGAACCGTTTACCTTCAAGATACATGGGTTTGGGAATGATGACCTTCTCCTTACACATGCTCATGATATTGTTTTAAGAAAGAGTAATTTTATTTGTAAT
>JBBRRF010000351.1:0-2655 GCA_038200885.1 Candidatus Nitrosocosmicus sp. | reverse complement strand
TTGAATTAAAGTTTCAGGTCTAGGAGGACAGCCGGGAACATAAACATCCACTGGTACGATGCTATCTATTCCAGGCAAAACATTGTATGAATCTAGATATAGCCCCCCCGTTATAGCACATGCTCCCATAGCAATAACATATTTAGGCTCTGGCATTTGATCATAAACCATCCTGAGCCTAGGTGCCATTTTCCTGGTTACGGTTCCTTGAACTACTATCAAATCGCACTGTCTTAATGAACCAAAAGCTTCCAGTATTCCGAACCGTTCAGCGTCATAGCGCGGACTTGAAACAGCACCAAATTCTACACTACAACAAGCAGTTTCCAAGTGAACGGGCCATAGTGACCAAACACGGCCCCAGTTAATTGCGTAGCCTAATGGTTCATCCAAAGCTTTGACCAAAACATCACCTAGCTTTGACACTAAAACATTAAAATGGGTAGGGTTAACGAGATCCTTTATCATACCTCTACACTTGATAGGTAATTACAATTCAAGTTATTAATATCTATTGGGTTCAACATGATTACCAGATTCCTTTCCTCCCTGCCAAAAATAATGCATATCCCATTGCAGCGAACATGACTCCCAAAAATCCTATCATCGGCAAAGTCGCTTCTCTAGGGATAGAAAAAAAGGTAACACCCCATGCATACAGGAAAATAGACATTACATCAAAGACGACAAACATTAGGATATAAGAATAATACTGCATCATAAAATGAGATCGTCCTTCGCCTGAAGGTACTTGACCACATTCCATTGGAAGGAATTTTACTGGATTATACCTTCTTCTTGTCATCAACAACCGCGACATGACTATTGCGGGTACCCCAGCTAAAATCCCAAATCCAAATAAATATAATATTGGAAGAAATTGTGTAGCGGTTTCTCCTGCCAAATTAAAAGTGGCTGACAATATAAGATATTTATATCTTCTTATTTGATGCTCATAGAAGAAACTATTTGTTTAATACAAGATTAAACAATTGCTTAACCATCATTTTAGGGTGGTTGAGAGCTAATTTAGCCATTTTAGTATAAGTAAAATCCGACTTTATGAAATCTAAAAATTCATCTATTGATAATTCTTTTATTATTTCAATTTCTTTGTCCCATTCTGAATCAGATAAACCAAGCCATCTTGACTGAACTTTTAATGCGGACTTTATTTTTTTTTCAAGGAGATTCTTGTTTGCTACTTCGTAAGGCCTTAAAGAATCTCTGGATGAATTGTATTGCAATGATTCAGCTCCTACCCTCCCAGCCAAACGCCCAAACTCTATGGCGTATCTTATGCCTTCTAGAACCAGTGGATTTGCCTGACCCACAGTATCTCCAACCATGATTAAGCCATCAAAAACACTATTTGTACGCAATCCTTCATTTGGAATCATACCGTAATGAAGCTCCAAAGGTTGAATTTTCCCAAGTGTATCTAATGGAGGCAAACGACTTTTCATGATTTGGTTTAATTTAGATAATGGGTCGGTGCTTGAATTTGGTTTCCCGATGCCCACTCCTATTCTTAGGCGGTTTTTAGACAGAGGAAAAATCCAAGCGTAACCGGCTTCAGAATAAATCTGCCCCACCATAAGGCATAAAGTTTCGTTGTCCACACTATCACAATAGCATTCATATTCCGCACCTATACCATATCTCCTCCACGAACCAACATATCCTAATTTCCGTGATACAAAACTGGTGAAGCCAGATGCATCTATTACTAAAGTTGCCTCCACATCCAATGGTCCACTGGGAGAATTTACTTTCAAAATGCTTGAATGTCTTTGTGAATTTTTTTTTACATCAATGACTTGGCTTTTAACCAGCAAAGTACTGCCCTCAGAGGCTGCTCTAGATGCTAAATATTGATAGGTCTTTCTGACATCAAGAACACATGCAGAATTAAAAGTCCCCGAAATCATGATTTGATTAGTCGGAGAGACGAAGGAAAAATTTTTGATGGGGTTATAATATTCCCCCGTAATATCGAATTTTTCAATTTCCTTGATCCAGGTAACGCCACTGGTCCTAATATTATGACCAAACGAAGGATCCTTTTCAAAGAGGACTACCTTTGCACCCTGTTTAGATGCAGAATATGCAGCAGATAATCCTGCTGGTCCTCCTCCTACAATAGCTATATCAAATTTCAATAATTAAATTATTTAGTCGCAAAGGGTATTATACATATTTCTTTGTTATAGGTTGTAATTCATATGAAAACCCTATTGTGGTGTATAGGATGCTATGTTTTTGCTACTCCCTGCGACTTTACAACAATGTCGATTAATAGCCTATATTAGATCTCTTGCGTAATGAGCCAAAACAGCTTTATTTCAGTCTATCATATGTAAAGATGTCATTTCCTTTTGTTATCCTACGATAGGTTATCCAAGAAGCCCTCACTCTTCAAGTCCTTTACCGGTCTTTCAGTTCAGCAGTTTGATGATATCTACCAGAATATAGAGAAAAAGTATGCAAAACATGAGAAAAATCGCCTACTATTGTTTAATAGATCTCTTGCGTAATTAATCTAAACAGCTTTATTTCCATGATTCGTATGTAAAGCTATCCCTTCTTTTTGTTATCATATGAACGATTATCCAGAATACCACGTCTATTCAAATCATTTACCGGTCTTTCAGT
>JBBRRF010000350.1:0-2655 GCA_038200885.1 Candidatus Nitrosocosmicus sp. | reverse complement strand
TTGGTACAGTTCTCTTGTTGCATAATCATCTATAGAAAGTTAATTTTAGGATAGGCTCTTAATCCAGAAGACCTAGTGCACAGAATAAATTCCATGGAATCAGATAAGATACTTTTGCTTTTTGAGATTATATCTTCAATATTTTGAATTATTCTTATCTCTTTAAGTACTGTATTCAGATACTCTCTTGTGTCTAGTTCAGTGAATGATGGTTGTAATCCCGTGTGTCTGGTCAATTCTGCTTTTTCCTTTTCGACTACTGCAATGACCTTTTTTTCTATTTCTGGTATCATCTGTGCAGAACCTATGCTAACTAGAAGTTTTGACTCTTCAATGGCAGAGTCTCTTATTGATTGTCGTAACTTCATTTCCTGTGAAACTGTAATAGCTGAGGAATACAAACCAAGTGTAAACAGATATGTAGAAAGAAGAACTAATGAATGTGCGGCAACACCAAAAGTTGGTTCTATCGCTGAAGTAGAAAGAGCAATCCCAACTATTGTATCACCAAGACCTGCTAGTATGAGATAATCTCTAACTTTTGACGATTTCAATTTCTTCGCAACGATGAAGAAGGCTAGACCAAATAAGATGTTTCCAGCTATCGTTCCTACTCTAAATAGAACTCTAAAATAATATCGATATGCTTCGTCAATCCCCGCAAGACTTTCACCTGAAAAGAAGCCAGGCATCTTACCAATTAAATAAAGTACAAGTGGTAGAGATATTATAATCCAAAGATATATTGGTAAAGTGCCAATTTTCTTATAAACATTGCGCAATAGCATTGTAGAGGCTATCCATCTGAAAATAAATCCCACTGGGAGAATTATGGAGCTAAGATAGGTGTACAATTCTAGATATGATTGTGGGATTATGAAGAGTACCGTTTCATCAGTTTTCGTTTCGACAAATACAACTTGTCCATCATGTTTCTCAGATCCCTTGTATTGAAATGATGATCCTATAACTTGATTATCAGGTTCAGGTTCTTCATAGATGATTTGGACCATTAGTAATTTTGTACTTGCGTCTTCAAAAATAGAACAAGCAAGGGTCAATGCAGCTAGGGCATAGAACAGGACTATGGGACTTTTAAACTTGCTGGCCCTATACCATGAAAAAAATTTAAAAGCTATTACAATCATAATTAACGTCGCCAGTAACGAACTCGCTGCGAATACTGACTTTGATAACATATATCCTGGATTACCAAAAAATAACATGAATACCAATGCAATTAAAATTCCGAACTGTACAATAATTACAGTCCAATGCATTAGGTTGCTTATGCGTGATTTACTCCTCAATTCCCTACTTACCCTATGAGCGAAGCTCAGGAGAACAAAAGAACCAATTCCATAGCAAATGACTATAGTCATAATCATCATAATATTACCGGATATGTGGTTATAGTCCAATAATTGGCGTGTCATTAACAAAGCACTGATTACTATTACTATTATCGATAATCCCAAAGCAATCGGAAGCTGGGTATTGCCAAGTAGTTCATGTATCGGACTTGTCCTCCTTAGGTTCAATAGTCGTGCTAAGCAGAAGGTTATATTAGGCCTTTATCATTTTTATTTCTAATTATTTGGCCCAAACCGAATTGTTGTAAAAAATACTAATAAACGTAACGCGTAATCCAATTTTTACCATGCAACCACATTATTAATATATAAAAAAGCATTCATTTGCTAGAATATTGTTATTGGAACTGTGTAAATTGCCAGGTTGAATCCCTGGTAGAGATTATAGTCGATAGGCTAAAATAATTGGTTATTTTAATGACAATTCCATGGACGAATTGGACTCTTTTCCTCCAGGTTACCATTCAGTAAATCCATATTTGGTAGTAGGAAATATATTAGAATTCATAAAATTTTCAGAATTAGTCTTTGACGCAGCTGTTGTCAAGTTAATTACTGAAGAAAAAGGAAAGTATGCAGAAATTAGAGTCGGTGATACACTTATTATGATGGAGGAAAATCACAAAATTAGTCACCATACTTCCCCTTCACTATGGGCCTATGTTAAAGATGTCGATGCTACTTACTATAAAGCATTGAAAGCAGGTTGCAAATCAATTCAAGCCCCAACTTACAAGTACGCGGTAGATAAAGTGGCTAAAGTAATGGACCAGTTTGGAATTATGTGGCTTCTAGCAACATTTAATGATGATGTTTGAAAGAATATTGCGATTCCTGATAATAGAACCCACTAGGTCATTATGATGTGTGTTAATAATCCAAGAAATTACCTATTTTGTCAAGAGCAAATATCTGTGCAGCTTTTCTTAGGTCATCCAAGGCTGGACGTTAATTTAATATGAATTTAAGTTAAAAATTATGGAGAATTATTCACACTACTAATTCTAGATTTGATTACCTCATCTGCCTATAATCCACTTCCGATTACTATTAATCAAATTTGTCGTCAGGTAAATCTGCCATGCAAGTTTGGGCACCGGGGAGAGAATTATCAAAAGAACTTTGCTCATCAATTAGATTGTCTATGTTCCCGATCCGCCAATACGCTGAAATGGTATTATTTCTAGTGGCTAAATACTGGGGGAGTTGTTTGGTTGATATCAAATTTTGCATTCCCAGTTAAAAAATTTCATACTTTGGACTTAAAACCATAATTTATTTG
>JBBRRF010000349.1:0-2661 GCA_038200885.1 Candidatus Nitrosocosmicus sp. | reverse complement strand
TTGCTTCACTTGATAATCTAAGGTATTTGATTGTAATCACAGGAACAATAATTGGCTTCTTGATTACTATTGCAGCTTTAATTATAGGAAAATCAATTGCCAACCCGATTATAAAGTTAAGAAATGAAGCTAAGAAAATAGCAAATGACAATCTTGATGTTAAAACAACGGAAATGATCAATCCCACCTTATCTAAAAATAAAGGTAAGGATAATAACGATGAGATAAAAGATTTAGCGTTCCATTTTGAAAAAATGAGACAAAACATAAAATATACAAATACAAATCTACAGGAATTAATATATCAAAAAACAAAAGATCTTGAAAAGGCAATTGAAGATTTGAGAGAAAAAGAAAAACATTTGATGGAAGTAAATGAAAAACTACAGTTTTTAGACAAAGTTAAAAATGACTTCCTAAATATTGCTGCCCATGAATTAAGAACACCAACACAGGCTATCTTGACATGTGCAGATTTATTGACATCACATCCCAATAAAAAAGAAGTAATTGAAACAATTCAACGAAATGCCAGAAGACTGAATAGACTGATAAGTGATATTTTGGATGTTACAAAAATTGAAATTCAACGACTGACATTGAGAAAAGAAACCCTTACTATAACCGATTTAGTTTCTTCCATAATAACAGAATATAAGGAATATGTAAAAAAACCGTCTTTGACTAAAAAAATAGAATTCTATTACGACTTTCCTAAAGAAAAAGATCTTCTTGTTTATGCGGATAAAGTAAGGATAACTCAGGTTATTTCAAACTTATTGGATAATGCTATTAAATTTATTGAAGATGAGGGTGTAATTCATGTAACATTAAGAGCAGAAAGAAATGAAGAAAATCAAAATCAGAAAGAAATGAAGAATGAGGAGGAGGAGGAGGAGGATATGAAAGACCAGGTTATAATAAGTATAAAAGATACTGGAATTGGCATATCTAAAGATATATTCCCAAGGCTATTTACCAAATTCACTACAACATCTATCACTGGAACAGGTCTTGGTTTATATATATCTAAAAGCATTGTTGAAGCACATGGTGGTAGAATCTGGGCCGAAAATAACACTAATGGAAAAGGAGCATCTTTTACATTTACTTTACCAATGGGCAAAGAAGAAAATAACAATAACTAATATTAGAAAACCCACCATGGATAATGATGGGGAAAATTTTAATCGTTGACGATGAACCTGATCTCACTTTTGGTTGTAGTATGACTTTGAGGGATGAGGGCTTTGAGGTTGATACTTTTAATGACCCTGATATAGCATTATCTAATTTTAAGCCAAATTATTATGATCTTGCAATACTTGATATAAAAATGCCAAAACTAGATGGTTTTTCCTTGTACCATGAAATAAAAAAGATAGATGACAAAATAAAGATATGCTTTTTGACTGCCAGTGAGTCGTATTATGAACAGTATCGAAAAGACGAATTTATCAAATTAGATAAAGAATTGTTTATACAAAAACCTACAGAAAATAAGGAATTAATAAAACGAATTACCAAGATTTTAAATGACCCGGTAAGAAAGTAAGTAAGATACTCTTACAATTATTTACTATTATTTAGAATATATTCTATTTTAGTGAAGATTGATACCTAGGTATAGTAAGGAATGCGGAGCATAGATAATTTTTACTATATGAAAAGAAAAAGAATCTGGAGTTGATGATAGAGGAAAAAGTATAACAAAACCATTCGAAAAAGAAAATTGTGGTAGGGTACTCTATTTGCAGGATGAAGAAATGTAGGATGATAATGAGCGATGAATTCCGAAATAGCTTGAGAAAGCATGATAAAGTATCTATCAAATATAGTACCTGGGCTGGTAAACTACAGAATATTGAATCAGAGTCAGTTCTAAAGATAGAGGAATCATGTGGATTAATGACAATATCTACTTATCCAAGAGATAAATTAAATGCCTCATCTTTTTGTTTTAACCGATCATATGTGATAAGTCAAGTGTCTAATCCTTCATCAACATGCTATGTTCATACACTAGATCTCTTGCGTAATTAGCAGTGGTTAACCAGATGTTTTATCGATTTCCGTTTTTGGAACTAACAGACATTAATTATTCTGTAGTTTATCAGTCCTGATACTATATCTGAAACCCTATCATACTTTTTGAGCCTGTTTCTAAACACATCATTCATTATCCTGTACTTTTTTAATCTACAGATTGCATGTTCCACCACTATCCTTTTTCTGGAATGATTCCTGTTATACTCCTTTTCCTGTACAGTAAGTTCACAATCTTTTTCCCTCTTAACAGATAAGGATGATTTTTGTTCCGGAAAGTCTTTCTCTACTCCCAGAAAGCCAAGATCATACATGCTCATTACATCCTTTGGTAAATCCGGATGATTCTTTTTATAGATCCTGTAATCATGTCTCTTCCCTACCTCTCTGTCTACGTTTTGTTTTGTAGATTATCAGTCCTTTTTGATTAGCTGTATACAGATTCTTGACCGTGTGTTTCTTTCTCTTGCCCGAATAGTACAGTTTTCTTTTCTTCCTATTCTTAGGTCTTGGAATTGGTTGTTCAGTACAGTCTGTAAAGGCCATAAAGCCAGGAAAATACTCTTCCACCTCTTCTCTGGTCTTTAGCCTCTTGGTTACCTTATACAGTTTCTG
>JBBRRF010000348.1:0-2663 GCA_038200885.1 Candidatus Nitrosocosmicus sp. | reverse complement strand
TTGTGGCTGTAGGATTAAGTGAAAAATTTGGACACCATATTTCTTTTACAAGATGGATACGCATAGGTTTTCCCTTCATGCTCATAACCATGGCAATAGGAACGGTAGTTCTTTACGGATTTCTTTTGCTTATACCTTAATGTGATTAAATATAATATCCATATTTGGTAAGCGTTAATAGAAATATATACACAATCACCTACCTACATAAATGTCAAAACTAAAGGTATTAATTCTTGTAGAAACGCTAAAAAGCACTTCCAAAATTTCTAATACTTTAATTTTATCACAATTTTTTACAAAACCCATATCAGTATATGATACTGAATGTGAGATCGTAAGGTTGGCTAACCGCGATATTAAATCTGGAGTCTATACTATACTAACTAATATAAGTTCATACTATAGTAAAATTATTTTTATAGGCAGTTATTTAGCTTAGTTACCTACATAACTATCATTGGCTTCTAATGTTATTAACCCATCTTTAGGACAGTTAGACCATGCCTCCAGAACAGAACAAGATGGTGATGTCAAGGAAAGAATCCTTCTTGTAAGACGTGTCAGGTTGAAGGGTATGGACGCATCCAAGATAACCGAAAGAGAACAAAACAGAACAAGATGGTGGTAAGCTTACAAATGGTTAAAAAGATTTGATAAGCAAGGCGGTCTGGAAGGATTAAAGGATCTTCCAAGAAAGGACTGCAGACCATCAAAGGTATCTGAGAAAAAGATGTACAAGATAAAACAAAAGGTAATAGAAAACCAAACAGGGTGGGAGGTTAAGCAGGTGATGAATTTGATATATGAAAAGACAGGAGTCAGATACCACGAGGTTCATGTCTACCGTTTACTTCATAGATGGGGTCTGTCACCTGTTCCACAGAAAAGGTTTGTAAACACCGCTCAAAGGAGAAAAAACAAGATTTCAAAAAAGAATACTGGATATACTCACAAATCCCACAAGGATTCACCGTAGCAGTACAGGATGAATCCATATTCGTACACGATGTGTTTGTTAAAAGAACTATGGTTTCCAAAAGGGTCAAGACCTGTAGTTACGGCCACAGGTTCACATCAAAAGACAGGCGTATTTGGCGCTCTGACCTTGGATGGTAAGCAGCTCTTCCGCCAATATGATCTGTTTAACCAGGACACATTTCTTGACTATTTAAAACAGATAAAGAAAAGATTAGGAGGAAGAAAGGTAATGTATTACTGATTATCGACAGGGCTCCTCAACACAGGTCAAAGAAGGTGCTGGAATATTTGGAAGAAAATAAGGATTCTCTGAGAATCATCTACCTGTCAAAAGGTTCACCCCAGTTTAATGTGGTAGAGGAATGTTGTTGGAGACAGGGAAAGCACGACTTGTTGGTATCAACATATTATTCTGAATTTACTGATTTAAAATCAACTATCTCCAGATACTACAGAATACGAAGGTTTAACCTAGACATAGTAAAGTATTTGTTAAGAGATGATTAGCGCATTTATGTTAGTTGGTATAACATCGGTTTAGATGATGATTGGTCGGCAATCTTGGAAAAGATTTTGATCTCAGATATAATTATTTTTTGCAACACCAGTCTGGGGGGAATTCAATCTTCGCTAATTTAGAGAATAATAGAAAGACTAGGTGAATTGCATGATGAAATTATGGATACAGGAAAATCAAGGTTAACTAACAAGATGGCCGGCATTACAGTAACATGGGATTCAGAGGGTGCTGAACACATTACAGGCAATTGTAATCTTTATTGCTTTAGGGTTAACCATTCCACCATTTGGAACATTGACTGTCTTATGGTCCGGATTTGCAAAGAAAAGCGATAAAAAAAAGAAGAGAAATTAGAATATCTTGAGGATAATTATACATCTACAACAAAGAAGGCTGCACAAAATTTAACATTTATGGCCGATTTACTCCAGAAGAACACATATCCAAAGTAGCCTTTACACTTTGAAAGCAAAGTGCGGGTCATAATAATTGAGAGGGATCGTGGGGTCAAATCCCGCATTTCGCTTTGACTTCGTCCAGCCTAATATGTGAATGGATGAATACTTTTATTCTTACTCGATAATACTAAACGTCATTGACAAGATGTTCGATCTGTCATAAAGGACTTTAGTTACATCAGAGTGGGTTCAAAGGAGTATTTCAAAAAGGTAGGTCTATACCGTATCACTTGCGATATCTACTATTCATCTGATTTAACAAAACAGTAGATCTCTTGCGTAATTAGAATGAATTTACACCATCAACTAACTGACATTATTATCCTGTTCTAAGCAGGATTCATTATCCTGTAGTTTATCAGTCCTGAAACTATATCTGAAACCCTATCATACTTTCTCAACCTGTTTCTAAAGACATCGTTCATTATCCTGTACTTTTTTATCCTGCAGATAGCATGTTCTATCACTATCCTTTTTGCAGAATGGTTCTTGTTGTACTCTTTTTCTACTTCAGTCAACTCATGATCTTTTTCCTTTTTAATAGGCAGTAATGATTTTTGTTCTGGAAAGTCCTTTTCAACACCCAGAAAGCCAAGGTCATACATGCTCATTACATCCTTTGGTAAATCCGGATGGTTTTTCTTGTAGATCCTGTAATCATGTCTTCTACCTCTTTGCTTGTGCTTTGTTTTGTAGATTATCAG
>JBBRRF010000347.1:0-2675 GCA_038200885.1 Candidatus Nitrosocosmicus sp. | reverse complement strand
TTCAAATCTAAGCTAAATAGGTTGAGTTAGGCGACAAAGCAGTAAAAGGGACTAATAATCCACAAATTCAAGCACAAACAGATAGGTAGAAGACATAATTACAACATTTACAAAAAGAATCATCCTGATATACCATAGGAAGTATTGAGCATGTTTGACCTTGGATTCTTGGGAGTAGAAGTAGATTATCTGGAGCAGAGGTCGTCTTTACCTGTTAAGAAGGAAAAAGATTGTGAACTTACTGTACAGGAAAAAGAGTACAACAAGAATCACTCCAGAAATAGGATAGTTGTTGTACTTCTAGACAAGGTTGACAAAACGATGTACCAACATCATTGACACTTTTGTCTTGTTTAATGTACCATGATAGATTGTTTTAAACATTTCATGAATTTTTCTGAAGGTGTCAGTCCATCTATTCCGCCATGTTCTCTTTCATAGTTATATGAATTAACAAATGATTTGTATTTCTCTATTCCATCTTCTACGTCTATCAATTCTTCTACCCGGAGAAATTCAGATATGACTATCTTGTTATATGCTTCTACTTTACCTTGCTCTTGCGGATAACCTTTGGGTATCTGTTTGTCCTTTATCACATTAGTGTTAAGAAATTTTTTGAATTCTTTGGATATGAACTCTCTACCACCATCGTGCAGTACTCTTGTCGGTTTACCGTTGATTTCAATCCATTGTATGAGAACTGATAGTGCTTCTCTACTAGTTCTTCTGTTACCCCACTTACTAACTACCTTTCTTGAACAATCGTCTATGACATGAATAAAATAGTTTTTATTCTGCGAACCTTTCAAGTAAAAAGGTCCTTTAGTATCCATCTGAACCAACTCATTAGTATGTTTCATTTCAAAGCGTTTGTATTTTCTCTTTATCTTTACCGACAGTACATTCAGATTGTGTTTTTTTAGAATTCTATAAATTTTTTTTAGAATTCTATAAATGGTTTTTGCACTCAAACTAACCCCATACTTTCTCTTTAACCTGAACCTAATTCTCATCGGGCCAAATCTATCATATAGCCTAAGCTCAAGAATAATCAATTCTATTTCTTTGGTTACCTTCACATTTTTGATATTATGTGGTTTTCTGGATTGATCTTTTAATCCCTCTAGCCCTCATGTATCGTATCGTCTCTTCCATTTGTACCATGTTTCTCTTGAAACTCCAAAAGCATTACAAATGTCAGAGATACTTTTACCCGAACGTTCGGGTTCAACAATCATTCTGTATCTATTTTCTATAGTATCCATTTGTATCATACTCCAAGACATAGGAGTGTCAACGATGTTAGGACACTAAAATGTCAACTATGTGTGGAAGTACAACAATTAATCAATGGATTTAGTATTAACACAGACTTGACTTATACAATTTAGCCATCAGTAAATTTATCATATCCTAATTTATACTATCATTTCTCTAATACAAATTATAGAAAACATATTAAAAAGAAAAATATACTCGGTATGGTTCAATGGAGTGTTGAATCACTATTACAGCACATAACCGATTCAGATTGTACGATTCAAGGACAAAAATCTAACTCAAAATCAATAAGAAAAATGTCATCATTGCATACTGGAGCAGGAGATGATGTTTCATTTTGTTCACCCGAGGAATTCAGAGATGCTCTCTACTTCACAATCAAATACTGGTGTGATGCTTTAAAAAAAGTATGGCGGGGCTGGCATATCCAAATCGCAAGGAAGGACAGCTATTGATATTTGTTGACAATCCTAGACTTGAATTTACAAGACTTGCAAAGCGGATTACACTTGCTCTGGCTAAGGCTGATATTTCCAAAAGTTCTGTTATAGCCGATTCAGCAAAGATGGGAAGAGATTGCTATATTGGCGAGTACGTAGTTATAGGTGATAATTGTACTATTGGCAATAATACTATAATAAAATCAAAAGCAAATTTGCAAAATTGTAAAGTAGATGATAATTGTTCTATTCAACCAAATACAACTATTGGTTCTGATGGATTTGCATCTGAAAGAGCAGGTATTGCTTTAGAACTAGAAAAATTTCCTCACTGTGGTAAAGTGGTAATAGAAAACGATGTAGAAATATTTACAAATTGCTCTGACATTAACTCTACCGATATAAGTAGATCGAGCGAATCAGATTGAGATCTCATCCTTAGACCAACTCGAATATTTTTTTTATGGATAATAAATATCAATGTTTATCCACCACATAACAGTATTTGATCTAATTATCTCATTATTTCATTAATACATCTTTATTTTCCTTGTGATGTGTATGTAATTGACTGATTGTTTTCATCCTTCATCCATATTACACTTTGTATCAAAATTTTTGGTATTTAATAGATGTTTACGCCAAGAAAAGCGTTATATGATTTATTTACATACCATTTATGATACTCAGTACATTCTAATTCTTTTCCATCAGACAAAATAATTTTTAAAAGCTTTTGGTTCTCACCAGTTTTTTTAACCAAAGAATCACTCCATTCTTTACCGTTCCAAATTTTAACAATTTGTCCATCAAGTTGATAAATTGGAATATGTCCATTTTCTGTTAAAATAAGTGTTTCTGGTGCCACGCATAAATTTGTCATATTAATTTTTCCAAGCCAACTCCCATAATTATTAACATTGTCTATGTTCATTACATAAATACGACCAG
>JBBRRF010000346.1:0-2676 GCA_038200885.1 Candidatus Nitrosocosmicus sp. | reverse complement strand
TACAATTATTTCACCGATTTCCTTTCTTTCTCCAAAGTAACCCCCTATATTCTCTTTTGGAATATTATATTTTATCAGTCTGTTAATTGTCTGGTTTATTAGTGATACTCTGGGAACTAGAAACAAGATATTGAAAAAAGAAATACTATAATTAATACTACTACTATTCGAGTTAGAATCACCACGATTAGAATTTTCCAAGGATCATGTTTTTGTTCAGAAAAAGTAAACCAATAACTCTACGGTGATACTACGGTTACTACGATATTATCGGTAAATTAGTCGCTAGTATACCAATTCGTATATGTTTTCTAAAATGTTTTCTCCTAAGGTTCTGTCAACTTGTCGTCAGATCAAACATCTTTATAGAACTGTAAAAATCCGTCAGATGGATTTAAAAGTTAAATAGTTACTTCTTGTTTTATGGATTCATTTCTTCTTACCCTTTTTCTATATGAAATCAAACATCAATGTGAATTCGCAATAATCGCATATAATGATTTGATAAGTTCACTAAATTCAATGAATGGAGATAGGGTATGGCTTTCACTCCAGTCTATATTGATATCGTCTGCCAATATATCTAAAATATTATATCCCATGGACAAGAAATATGATGCAAGAGGAGAAGAATTACGTAGAATGCTATCGATATCCGGTAATGAAAGATTCGTTTCTAGAGAAGCAAGAAACCACTTCGAACATTTTGATGAAAGATTAGACTCTTGGTATCAGAATTCCAAATATCATAATATTATTGATACAAGTATAGGAGGCGACAATTTCATAAAAGGTGGTAATAATATTATTGATTTTATGCGATTCTTCAACAATCAAAGATTTGTATTTAGATTCAGAGAAAACGAATATGAAATTGAACCATTAGGTCAAGACGTAGTCGATTTATTGACTAGAGTAAATGCGGAGTTAGAAAAACCTCGTCCTCAACCAAATCTCAATAACCCTTAATGCGTTTCTTGAGGAGATGTGGCCCAAGTGTAAATCAAACTAAGATTTTCAAGGAAATATTTTCTGTCTACAATTATAACATCTTTACAACCTTCTATATCAACAAATGATTTACCTTTTGGGAAATTATAGCCTTCGATTATACCACCAATAAAACAGTTTTTTTCTACCAAGCTATAGAAATAGAAACACTTACAAAGCTATAAACATTTTTCTCGACTTGCATTCTCAATTATTGTTTTCCACTTGTTCTTTCCTTCGATTTTAATCCCGCATTTCTCCGCTGGGGTCTGTCCATTCAATGCTTCATGTTCCCTTATGTAATTATGATATATCTGATAGCCTTTCAGGATGGGAGTATCCATCTTCTTTAATCCCCTCATTGTCTTTTCCCTGTCTCGGATTTCACCGTTCATCCTTTCCATCTTGTTATTGTTATGATCGCCCTGTATGCGTATGTGACGGATATGTTTAGTTCGTGGTAGTGTATGAGTTTGAAATTCTTTCTTATAGGCTGTATGAAAGTTAGGAGCTCCATCACTGATGAGAGTCAAAGGTTTTTTATCTGTTAATTCCTTACCTTTCTTGAACATGGGCTTTATGTCAGCATCATACTTTGTTTCCGCAACCTGTTGGGCTATCCAGAACCTTGTTTCATCGTCCATTAATGCGTAGAGATATTTCTTGTTGCCCTTTACCTTCAAGTAGAGCTCGTCTGTTCTCCATGCCTGTGATACCTTTGGGGTAATCTTGTCAAGGTATTTTTCCATGAGAGAGGTATATTTGTCAATCCAATTGTAGATAGTCTGATGGCTTACCTCTATTCCCAATAGCTTGAGAGAATAAGAGGTATTTCTCAACGATTCTCCTGAGAAGTACAATTGCATTGCTGTGGTAATTCCATGTGGGTTATGTTTCATTCTCTCAAAGCCTAAGTTGATGGTAAAACATCTATTACAGTCTTTACACTGAAACTTTTGTAACTGTCCATGTTTGTTCTTTCTTAAGCCACATTTAACAACGGTTTCAGATTTGCAGAATTTACAGCCATTGATAATGACTTCCTCAATCCTCCTAACCTCGACAGTTTTACGAAGTTCGAGACTAAACTCTACTGCATGAATGTGCTTGCATTTAACACCTCTGAACATGTGGTCAGGACATGAGCAAACCCAACCTATTGTAGTAGCAAGAATGGAGTAAACCTCATCTTTGGTTAAGGATTTAACCTTGTAGTTGTTGTCATCAACTCTTTTGACATTATTTTGGAGAAGTTTACCAGATTCTTCACGATTTACCTGTTGGTATTTGCTCATATCTACGTATATATAATAACTACGTAGATATAAAGATATTGTTATATACGTAGATATCTAATAAATTATTATGCCAAAATGGAAAAATGATGCTAAGGAATTTGAAGTAGGTATCAATTATGTTGAGGGGAGGGGGTATTCAAGTTCTATACCTAAACCTATTATAGAAAAACTCGGTAATCCAAAACGATTGAAATTTGTAGTTAAGGATAATGATATTGAACTTGAAGGAATTTACGATTAATAGCTCTTTTAATTATATAATATTATATGAGTTCCTTTTATGAGGATAAGAATTTGACCAAATCTACCCGTAGTTCTGCAAGAAAACAATATAGGACACAGAGAAAGAAATCCATCAAAAAACGAAAAAAAAGTCTTTGGGATATTT
>JBBRRF010000345.1:0-2686 GCA_038200885.1 Candidatus Nitrosocosmicus sp. | reverse complement strand
GAGCGTACTAACTCATGGCATAATAGATTCAGGAAATTATTCACAAGATATGAAAAGAAGGATGAAAACTATCTTGGGTTGGTACAGTTCTCTTGTTGTATTATTATCTACAGAAAATTAATTTTGGGATAGGCTCTAAGTTAAAGCATAGCACTTGTATTATTAAACGTTGAAGACCATATTATACTGTGAATAATTGTTTCAAAATAACATCTATTATAAATTGCTGCTGTCTACTTGTGATAGCGATATCAGGTTCATTTTACTTTACTAATACCTATAATTTAGTTATCGCTCAGAGTGATCTTAATAATACTATTTCTACCAATACGATCGCAAATGAGACATGGTTGAGTAAAGGAAATAATCTAAATATTACAATAAAACTTGACCCAAAGGTTCCATTAATTGATGAATGGAGTCTAATCCAATTTGAAGTTCGCAAATTGGATTCAGGTGATTTAGTTAACGGCGGTTTAACTTCAAATGTAACTATAACAGATCATGATGGAAGGCTGTTTAAATTCCCGGAGCAAATTATAACTAACGGTGAATTCTCTGTCGAATACATATTTCCTGATGATGGACAGCACAGAATAATATTACAATTTTACAATGATTCAGCTGCATTTACGGTTGCTTCATTTGATTTGACTCTTTCTCATCCACAACCATCAAATGACTTTTTATCTTGGTTGTTCCAACCAAGACAATACTAGAAAACTTGTTAAAATTAGATACTTATACCGATTGATATCTTTCGCAGATATTTCTTTTCAAAGAACTCGGTCGGCATACGCTCTTGCAGTATAATGATCAAAATCTGCAATACTCATAAGAAAACTAAATCTCTCTACAGAACCAGGCTCATAAACCGTAAATGGACCTGTAACGAATCGACTAGTCTCTCTTATTGTTTTATTATCTGAATCATACAAGGTAACATCAACTTTTATGTTATCCACCTTATCGGTAGAGTTGTTAAGTACGGTTCCAGTTACGGATGTTAATCCCGTTGCACTGTCCTCTAATGCTATATCCGAAATAGAGAGGATTATGATAGATGGTTGTGAACTTTTTAGACTATCGTTTGGCTGAGCAAAAGATAAAGAAAAGAAGATCGAAAACAACAAAATTGATGAAATTAACAATACATTAATTCCAGATATTTTATGGTACATTTAATACAGATATCAAATAACATGTATAGGTTATTAAGATTCATGATCTTTGATATGCCGCATCCTAACGTCTACCAAAAATAACGTGAGAATTCTTTTACATCAGGCCGTATAAAATTTGTTATGGGTCAAAAGTAATAAAGGCTAATGATGAGCCACAACATCTATTCTTGAACAAATCTTCTTTGTAGCCTTTATTACTCACTGCATTAAACCATTTAGATACTACTACCACTTCAAAAACAGGTATCGTCACCATCACTTTTGAGCACAAAGTGGTTTATTTTCTTCTCTCAAAGACTGTCAGTAGTATTGTCACCATTCTCAGAGTATCGCTACTTACCTCATCAAATTCATTTATTATCCATAACTAAAACTACTAATCGTTTATCATTAGCATCTCCCACCTTCGACTAGAAGAGTACCACATATCAATAACGAAGAATTTAATACCATAAATGGCAGAAATAAGAACGACGATTGTAATAAAGATTAATACATATTCCTTGTTATAACGAGCGATGTAACTTTGCCTACATACCCTTTATCTGTAACTGGAAAATCGAATTCGGGTCATGAGCAGCTGTTATCATCACCTTTTGTTAAAATTATCCTCTCTTGTAGAACCTCATTGATTTCAATCGGTGCACACAAAACTGGCCATCACGTGATTTTATTCCCTTGTTCAATAATGTCTGAAATTGTGTGGATTATAATCTTACTTCCATCGCTTTCCGATGGAGTTTTAAAATCTATAATATCTCCAATCTTCAAACCATTAAATTTAGTAATATTTGTGTTTACAATCACTGTCGAATTATAGGGAATTGCAGGATACATTTCATCTGATATGTCCCTAAATCTATGTTTTTGCAGCACTTTCATTAATAAACAAAACCGAAGTAAAAGAATGCTAAAAACTAGGGTCATAACTACAAATCCTCTACCTACGTTATGGTTTTTCATTCTTATCAATATCTTGAAAAATCGCTATCATCATAAAATCATTTCAGAATTAGGGTCATCTTGATTCAAATGCCTCTTAATACATCAATTACCCAAATAAATCCAAATTAACAATGCATACAAGACATATATCTCATTAATCATTTCAATTAATATCATTCCTACAATTGGTAAAATATTTATATCTCATGCACACACACTATTCCTAATGTTTACTCAAATAAGGAACACACTCCACAAGACGATTGTGGTTAGCATAGCTAACTATGATGCATTGAAGAAACTTGGTCATTTAGGAGATTCATCTGATGATGTTATCGGGGCCATATTATCGAAGATAACAAAGAAAGAAGAAAAGATAGAAGAGGTAGATATCTAGAGTGACTTCTATTATCAACAGTAGATCTCTTGCGTAATTAGCCAAAACAGCTATATTTCCTTCAGTCTCATACAAACCTGTACTTTCTTTGCTATCCTATGATAGGTTATCCAAAAAACCGTTGCTGTTCAAATCATTTACAGGTCTATCGGTAAAACAG
>JBBRRF010000344.1:0-2690 GCA_038200885.1 Candidatus Nitrosocosmicus sp. | reverse complement strand
TCTTTCTAACGGATTCTTGTTCATTCCTTAATATGGCTATATGCCATTCTTCTAGGTACACCTCTCCTTGTACAATAATCATTTCCTTTCACTTTGTTTATTGTGCAGGAGGGGTGACACATGTCTATTAGCTTACCAATTAGTAAGCACAAACGTTTAGAGTTAAACTTAATTAGTACCGTAAAACAACTAAGCAATGATAAAATTATTAGGTATTTCGTCAGCAGTTCTCATATTCCTTTTTAATTCTGTTTATGTAATAGAATATTCCCAAATAAATCTTGATATATATGGTCAGAGCAGCTCAACAAACGAAACAAGGAAGCAATCTCCGGTAACTAATGTAACCCAAGAACAACAATCTACAGTTACAGTAACCAAAATTGTTCATTGCGATTCATCCCTGGGTCTTCCAAATGATGATGCAGTATGTAAATTTGTTTTAGATAACGTGGACTCTAGTCAGTTTGATATGATAATGACAGGAAATAAATCAGGTACAATAGCCTTTCAAGGCTCAGTAAATGGAACCAAAATTTCCTTAGAACCAGGAAACTACACAATATCTGAGAATCCATATGATACGACGGATATAGAAAACCAGCTGGGAGATACAGCATTGGTAAATATGCTGACAGATACAAATGGTGATTGTTTAGCTCAATTTAGCTCTAGTCAACCAGGTTCATTTAAAGAGGCAACGGGAACTATAGGTAGTGGTGGATCTCAAAGCTGTGAAATCATTAACACAGTAAGCGTAGCCGAAGGAGATTCCCCGGAAGACCCATTATTCAATATGACTACCTTAAAATAGTCCTAAAATAGTCCTAAGAAGAGGAAGAAGGTCATTATCTTATTATTTTGATGTTACATGAAAAAGCAGGAAATTGAAAAACACTAAGTAGACACAATATCTAATTTAAACTACATACTTTCACAAATAGATAAATAAATTAATTGATATCGTAAAATAAAACAAAGAATAAGATACTGTAGATATGATAAATGGTAACTAAAAATTACCTCTGAATTATGTGGGTACTCATAAATGCGTACTTGGTTTTAGTTATATTAAATTATCTCTTTATTATTGATCATATCGATTACCAATGCAGCAGTCCATGAAAAATCTTTTCCTCCCAATCCTAATCCATTGTATGGATCATAATATTCTCTAAAACCATGGTTCATTACTAGTTCGAGTACACCTTGTCTTATTAATTCGGCTTCCTGTTTATATCCATATTTTAAAAGACCATACCAAATCATCCAGTTTGTATTTATCCAAACAGGTCCTCTCCAATAAGTAACGGGTTTAAAATACGAAACTTCCAAATCGGTACTTGGAATAGAATGTGTATGACAATGGCTGCCCTCTCCACAATAATGGGCATGTGTTATCCATCTTACTATTACTTCTGCATCATCTTTGGATAGCAATCCTGTATACAGAGGTATCAGAGAATCAATAGTCTTTTTCTTTATACACTCTCCTTTTATGAGATCGTAATCATAAAAAAGACTGCTTTCGTCGGATCCTAGTTTATTCTGTTCGGCAGGAAAGAAGTATTTATGAAAGTTTTTTTTGGTATTTGAAATCCACCGGTCTATTTCTTCTTGGTCGGCGTCGTTGCCGTCTTCTTCAATAATGTTTACGATTTTTTTTAAATAGGTATTTGCTACGTAAAATATACTACTAAATATTATATCTTTTACTTTGAAAGGAAATAATCTATACAGTGTTTTTTGATCGTAGTTATAGTTTTTCATTAATTCGATGAGATAAATAAATTTATCGTACTCTTTATCGGAGGGTATTGTTTCTTTCGCACCTCCAACTGCGGTTACATCTAATCTTTTAAACTCTGGTAAATCATGTACTTTTATTCTCGATAGTGGTTCGTCCCATATTGGGGAATCATCAAGTCCGGATTCCCAGGGATGAAAAATTGTAATTAAACCTGAATTTTCAGGATCACGTTCTCTAGTTAAAAATCGGTGAAATTCCATTAATTTGGGATACATTCTTTTTAAAAAGCTTTTTACATCTGATTTATCCTTTGAATTATTGTAAATATAATAACAAGAAATTGCATGAACTGGAGGCTGAGTCATACCTGATGTACCAACATTCTTTGGAGCATCAGCAGATCTGAAAGTTTCATAAAATGATGCATCTGGAAAATATGTTTTTTCCTTTTCATTAAATACTATATGAGGAATCATTCCGTTTTTCCATTGTGCAGAATATAAAAATTCAATTTCATTTATTGCTCTTTTAGATTCAAAATAGGAATTCCCTATTGATATAAATCCGGAATCCCAACTCCATTGATGTGGATAAAGAGTTGTAGATGGGATTGTAAAACGGCCATTCCAGTTCTTATCTAACACCTGTTTGGCATCTTCAAGAACTTTTTTTGTATCCATCATCAACTTCTACTGACATAAACTATGAAGTACGCTATTTATTAAATTGAGCTCTGTCCACTTAACAAAATCTATTAGGTTTCCTCTATCATCTCTAGTCTCTAATTTCTCTCTAGTTATATTCATATTCAATAGATCTCTTGCGTAATTAGCAGATATTAGCCATATATCCTCTGGCCATCTCTGTATTTGGACCTAACAGGTATTCATCATTCTATAGTTTACCAATCCGGATACTATATCTGAAACCCTATCATACT
>JBBRRF010000343.1:0-2708 GCA_038200885.1 Candidatus Nitrosocosmicus sp. | reverse complement strand
GCTAATCCCAAATTATGAAATAGGTATGGCAGAGGTACATCATTGGACCTACTTATGTCATGCTCACCTAATACAAAAAATACTGGAATTGATTTTTCTTTTAGTTTTTTTAGGTCTCGGGCAAGCCTAATAATGGCCGCACCATTTGGTTTAGGATTATGAAATATATCACCCGCTAAAATGATAGCTTTTACATGCTCACTAATGGATTTTTCAATAGCCTCTCCAAATACTTCGTAAAGATCTTCTTCTCTCTCTCGGAGATTGAATTGAGCATAGCCCAAATGAATATCGGAAATATGAGATATAAGCAACTATGGTTCAAAAGATCAATGCCATATTTTATTTATTAATTGATTTCATTCTTAAAAAGCTGCAATTTAACCTTTTAACCGCCACCTGCTCCACCTCCCAATGTACCCCATTGAACTTCTTGATAATTATCAATTAACTCATTTAACAAATCATTGATATCCTTATCTTGTTGTTTTGAGGAAATATACTCGCTTAGCAATGATTGGAGTCTCTTATAAGTAATGTCATCTACTTGCAGATTTCTCATATCTACCCAGACTATCTTGAGAATTTAATTATAGATATAGATTTGCACCGGTGTTCAAAGAAAGATTTAACAGTAATATGATTTACCTTAAAATCATAAATAATGTCGATTAATTATCCTATAGAGATTTTTTCGAACACGCTGGGTAGAAAATTTCTCCTAAATATACTAAGATTTGATAACGGTTATTTTATTTCAATATCAGAGAATGAATCAAAGCTTGGATCTATCTCGGTATCTTTAGCTGTGACAAACAAATCAAACACGGCCAGAGTGATTCAAGATAAGAATGATCAATTATTCATTGACACCCTTTCTACCAGAATTTCCTTGATGATAAATGGTATCTGCATAATATCAATGTTCACAAAAAATAAATTACATTTAGATGACATGAAAGTAATTAATGAAAAGATCCTTTCAGCAATAGAGGAGAAATAAATGGTAAGAAGAGAACACAACAACAAGGATCGAAAGGGTATTTTGAAAAACAACAATACTAGAAACCCTTCAAAGTTCAAACAAAAGAATGTTGAAAATAGCATCAGAAAAGAGGACTCAGAATTAAATCATGAATATGATTTAAGAAGCTTTTTATCAAACCTCGAGAAAAGAGGTGAATTATTAACAATACACAAGAAAGTAAAAAAGAAGTTTGAACTTGCTGCAATAATAAGTAAGTTTGATAAGAAAGAGGCTGTAATGTTTACCAACGTTGATGAATCTAAATTCAAAGTTGTTTCAAACATCATGGGAACTAGGGGGCGCTTTTTTTATGGGATCGAGTCTTCAACTCCAACTAGCAACATCGATTTATTTAATTTAGGAAACATAGGATCAGAATATTACCCAAAAGAATTTTCTAATGACGCACTATTCTATAGTAACAGTACTAAAAATCTTTATGATCTTCCGATCATAAGTCATTTTGAAAAAGATGCTGGCCCGTTTATAACTTCATCTACAGTTTATGTAAAGGACCAGGAGAATGGAAATCAAAACTCTTCAGTTCACAGAATGTTACTACTGAATAATAGCCAAATGGTAATAAGAATGGTAGAGGGCAGGCATCTTCATAAATGCTTCGTGTACGCAAAAGAGCATAAAGAAGATTTGAAAATTAATGTTGTAGTTGGAGTGCACCCAGCCCTAAATATTGCAGCAGCATATCAAGCGGCATATGGAATTGATGAAATTGCAATTGCAAATTACCTCTTAAATGGTAATCTAAAGCTTGCAAAGAATAATTATTCTGATTTAATGATACCAAAGCACAGCGAAATAGTAATAGAAGGTAAAATACTTCATGACGAAGTATCCGAAGAATGGATGGTCGAGATGCTGAGGACATATGACTTTAAACGAAAACAACCAGTTTTTGAAATTAATAAAATTTGGTACAGAGATAATCCCATATATTATGATATATTACCGGGATACACAGAACATAGGTTATTGATGGGATTGCCTATCGAAGCCAAAATTTTTAGTTACGTTAAGAATACTGTTCCCTCTACGAGAATGGTACACTTATCCGATGGAGGGAGCAACTGGTTAACCGCAGTAGTACAAATTAAGAAGAGACTAGAGGGTGAACCAAAAAATGCAATTCTAACTGCATTCGCAGCACACCCGTCTCTTAAGACTGCAATTATAGTTGATGAAGATATTAATCCCTGGAACCCTGTAGAAGTAGATTATGCCGTTTCAACTAGAACCCAGGCGGATAAAGATTTTCTAATAATAACAAATGCAAAGGGTTCAAGCTTAGATCCCTCTAGTGATCAAACCAATCTATTAACTACAAAATTAGGAATAGACGCTACGATTTCTCTTCTTAAAGATAGAGAGAGATTTGAGATTGCTAAAATACCTGGTGCAGATAATATCGATATCAAAAAGTATGTATAAAAAGAAACAGAAAGTTACTTGGGCTCTGTAAAGTTAAGATCTAATGTTGTTATGATGATATCCATATCTTAATCCATTGTTTGATATGCTCGTTTGCAGTTTTGTTTTGACATGGAAAATAATCGTCAAAATTCTCCGTTCTATCCTTGATATACTGCATTGTCCTTTCAATCATGATTTTCTCTTTTTTGGCAAGAAAGGATGATATGATGATCTATTTTGAGAAACTCGCAGG
>JBBRRF010000342.1:0-2716 GCA_038200885.1 Candidatus Nitrosocosmicus sp. | reverse complement strand
GAATTTATTCAAAGACAAGGAACTTGATTGGTTGGTAATAGCTTCCACCTTGATAGATACTAGTAATTATCTTGAAGATGAGCAAGACATATTGAATAAAGTTTATGCAATTAAGTCAGACTATGGTAAGGGCTACATTAATGATGTTTGGAATGAATTAAGAGAGCTGGGTTTGGTACATTATGAAACTGGTCTTAAATTGAATAATCTTTTGTCAGTCTTTTAGAGATATCTTCTTTTTATTGAGCCCGATGAAGACAGGGAATTTTTTAACTTTATAGTTGTAGATAATTTTCTTTCTTATAAAATTAGATCGCCATTTTATACTATAATAAACACGCATTACAACAATGAACGCGATTTATTTAGTTTTGTTTGTTTGTACACTGACATTTACATTATCTGTGACTGGAATGTCAACGTTTATGTCAATAGCAAACGCACAACCTCTTACTACTTCAGATCTTCCTTATACCATCGGTAATGAATCCACATCTGATATGGGATTAACAAATAATACTGTACCCGTCCAGAATGCCACAACCACCTATGCTGGACCACCTTTGTGATGTGACTAAAAATATAGACCTTTTAATTAAAATTAAGACATAGAGCCTAGATGTTTTTACACCGTTAATGATCCATTTTTTAAATAATTACCGATGTAACAAATACAGCAAATTATATGGATTTTTCAAGAAGTGCTATCAACTCGTATGAAATTGCACACTCGTCCCACCGAACCCGCAACCAAATTATAGTAACGATATTTAATATATTGGCAGAAATAAAGTAACTTACAATTATTCAACTCATAAAAAAAATAGCATCACTATACATCTTGATATTATAAGAGTCATTACATCAAATGTATCGGCTATTTTGCATGAAATAGCGACTATAATAACAGACCCATCTTTGAAAGGACAATCATAAATTTAGTGAATCTATCTTTAAATACACATAAGTCTGCGTGATTGTATAGATATATGTTTTTAAACCACAGTTCCAAACAATTACCGACTCTATTTGCAATAACTATATTATTAATGACAATTCTAACAAACCCCACAATAGCCTCAGCTTTAGCATCGCCTTCTCCCACTACTAATTCATCTAATGATTCTGCATTATCCTCCTTTACCTCTTCAACACAAAAGGAAAAGTACAATTTAACATCAACATTTGAAATAACCGATCAGATAAAAGCGCTTATAGATGAACGTATTGATAAAAATAAAACTAATGCTGCAATGGTTATAGGGTTTATCGACCCAAATGGAACTCAATTCTATGGTCATGGTAAGATATCCAATACAAGTAACACTATAGTAGACCAAAACACAGTTTTTTCCATCGGTTCTATCACCAAAGTATTTACCACAACCCTTTTGGCCGATATGGTAAACAAGGGTTTTGTTAATCTAGAGGATCCTATTGACAAGTATCTCCCGGCCAATGTTACAGTCCCTCAATATAAGGACCATAAAATCACTATCGAAGATTTAGCTACTCATACTTCAGGATTACCCGAATTTCCTGGTAATTATTGCCCTGCTGTTGATCGTGCAAAAACAGGAGTTGTGGATTCAGTCCAATACCGAAAGGATTTGTTTGACTGTACCAAAAACTATACATTTGACCAACTATATGAGGGTCTTTCAAACACCATCATCCCAAGAGAACCGGGCACAAAAGTAGAGTATTCCACCTTTGGTACCGGTTTACTTGGTCACATCTTAACCTTAAAGTCAAACATGTCATCCTTTGATGAACTTCTAGAACACAGTATTCTGGATGTGCTTGGAATGAATGACACAAGCTTTGTTCTTTCAGATTCACAAAAATCCCGATTGGCAGTGGGGCACCTTAACGGTCAGGAATTACCTGCATTAAACATGTCAAGTTCTATTGCACCAGGGGGTGCCCTTTATTCAACTGTTAATGACATGCTAAAATTCCTGTCAGCCAATATGGGATTGATCAAAACAAAGTTGGATGGTGCCATGCAGGAATCCCATTTAATAAGACATAGTACCGACTTTATATTACCTAATAACTTACAGGCATCCGATAATAACGATAACAAAGGGGTGTATATTGGTTTAGGATGGTTTGTAACCACAAACTTTGGCCACGAAGTCATATGGCATAACGGGGCTACTGTTGGTGGTTACAATGCCTATATGGCCTTTAACCCCACGACGGAGAGGGGTATCGTCATACTGTTAAGTACCGACATTACGGATATTAACATCACATCTATTAGTTTCATCCAAAATGATGAGCTATCGTATTTAATATGGAGTTTGTTAAATCAGTAAAGCTTCGATTACTCTCAATTTCCCTTATTCTTTTACAATTAATTCTTGTAGAATTTTCCTGTAAAGCACAAACTAACTGTCTCGTGTGGAATTGGATAAAAACGGTGCGGGATAGCGATATTTGAATATAATTCCACCTATAGTGGAATGTCAATTTACTCTCGAGAGAAAAGAACTCCGAATCTATTATCAATTTACTAAAATGGATGAGGAAATGGCAATCAAGTGATAATTTTTCATCTAAAGTAAAACCATACAATTGACCAAATATTATTATACCAATTAAGATAATTACCTGAACCATCATTTACAGTCCTTCATACTTTCTCCAAATGTTTATAGCTGGGATAATCACACATCCATTCTGCACATCATTTGACTATTACCACTAT
>JBBRRF010000341.1:0-2723 GCA_038200885.1 Candidatus Nitrosocosmicus sp. | reverse complement strand
TTTATCATTGGCCATAGGTTCTACTATCATACACGATCCGTTCAGTTTTAAGGACTGTTTAGCAAATTTCAATGCTCCTAGAGGGTCTCCCATGTCGTGGAGACAATCAAAAAAAGTCACCAAGTCGTAGTCGTTACCAATGGATTCGTTAGCAGAAACTTGGGAAAATTTTACATTTTTGTCTACCTTTTCGTTTTTGGCATTCGCAGTCGCAGCCTTGATAGAGGGTAGGTGGTTGTCAAATCCAAAGAATTGAGAATTGGGATATTCTTGTGCCATAATGGTCGTTGAAATACCATACCCACAACCTATGTCTGCAACTTTCCCCCCTTCTTTTAGTGTTTGTTCGATTCCTTCAAGAGAGGGAATCCAAGATTGAACTAGGTTGCTCGTATAATTAGGCCTGAAAAATTTTGCAGTCCCCTCGTAAAGATCGTGATGGTGGTCACCCCATCTCAGTCCTTCTCCAGTTTGAAAAATTTTTACAAATTTATCTTCATCCTTAAATATGGATCTCAAAATTTGGTAACCGCCAAGAAGGTATGCTGGACTATTTTCATCTGCCAAAACCATCGCATTCTCTGCTGACAAACTAAATTTTTTGTTTTCAGGATTATAAGCTAGATATCCTGCTGCTGCCTGACTTGCAAGCCATTCTCTGATATAACGTTCTGCCGTGCTCGTATTATGAGCTAACTCCTCTGACGTCACCGGTCCAAATTGACTCAAGGCCTTATAAAGACCCAGTCTGTCTCCTAGTATTATCATCATGGACCCTAAACTGCTGCCTAAATCGCCAATTGCTTTAATTACAAATTCTTCGAGTTTTTTATTATCCAGTGTATTTGAGCTGTTTGAATTCATATCCATATTAAGTGACTTTAAGATATTAATTTTTACAGGAAAATGAGAATACATTCTCTATTCCGAAATAGCCTTTTTTACTATGTCCTCCTGCAGTTCCTAAAATAGAATTATCGTGATGTTATTTTGACTAATCATCAGATTGATCGGGGAAAATTGTGCTGTAGATTCAACGAGTATTATTTCTGTACTGCAAGATTGATTATTTTCGAATTGTTTTCATAATATCCCTTAATTCGATGCTCTCATAAAAGTCTGCTACCCTAATTAAATATGAGTAGAGCGACGGGAATGTCGACTATGATAGAAAAATCTTGTTCATTACTTTGTAATGAATTGGCAGTGGGAATGTTACAATTATAAGAATAATATTTTTTTAGCAGAAATTGCATTTAGACCTGAGGGGCCTTCGGAGGGATTTGAACCCTCCTCAAGCGGTTTCCGTATTCTTTAAGAAACTAGGTGAAATCCACAGCCGCCTATACTTACCAGGCTATACTACGAAGGCCACTAATTAAATCAAAATTTTATATTGATTATTAATATATAATTGTTTTAACTCTGCGTACCTAACAAAAATTTGTTATCCACTTCTGCTGCTGTACAAAACTTATATTTCTATATTTATTCATTAAAGGGATGAGCTGTTCTGGCGAAATATATTCTCACAGCAATACTGATACTGATCTTATCCAAATTACACCTGCTGCCAAACAAAAATTAAAAAAAGCCAAATATGGAGTTTTTAATCATTCAGCCGTAGAATTATGCCATTGGACAAAAAAATCCTTTTCTGATGGTGGCTCATGTTATAAGCACAAATTTTATGGAATATCTACTCATAGATGTATGGAAATGACTCCTACAGCTCTAAATTGTGAGAATCGATGCATTTATTGTTGGAGACCGACCGAATTTTACGACACGATGGAGATGCCGGCCCATTTGGTTGATGACCCAGAAATAATTGTTCAAAACCTTTTAGAGGAACGACGAAAATTAATCGTTGGATATTATGGGAAGACAGGAGTCAATGCCTCTAAGTTGGATGAATCTCTTTTCCCAGAACATTATGCAGTTTCTCTTTCAGGGGAACCAACGATGTATCCTAAATTACCTGAGCTAATAAAATACTTGTCAAGGCTAAAGGCCACAAAGTCTATATTTTTGGTAACTAACGGCCAAGAACCTGAAATGTTGTATAGACTAGCCAGGGAAAATGCATTACCAACTCAAATATACTTGTCCACTAACGCGTCAAACAAGAATATGTTTTATAAAATAAATGGACCAAAGCATAGAAATGCATGGGAGAGATGGCTTCAAAGTCTTAGTTTTATGTCCAAAGTTAACACCCGCACAGTCTTACGCTTTACATTGATTCGAAATTTCAACGATAATCCTACATTTCTTAAGGATTTCGCCAAATTAGTTGAAATAGGAAATCCACATTTTATTGAATTGAAATCATATATGCATATTGGAATGTCTACAAATAGACTAGAGGAATCAAATATGTTGGAGATGGATGAAGTAAGGGCGTTTTCCAGCGGATTAAAAACCCGCCTGGAAGACTACTCTATAATGGATGAAAGTATGGTATCTAGAATTGTTGTTTTGCAGAACAAATCTCGATTTATTTCAAGGTGGATAGAATCTTACCCTTAGTAAAGGACTTGTGATCATTTTAGCCTTGGATTTAAATACCATTTCAGAAATTTCTCTAAAGCAACCTTCCTATGCGATATTTTATTCTTTGTTTTCAAATCCATTTGACCGAATGTTAAATCCAAACTTTCCGGTACGAAAATCGGATCGAAACCCCAACCCCCGTTTGTAAGTTCGAAGGGGATTTTGAC
>JBBRRF010000340.1:0-2735 GCA_038200885.1 Candidatus Nitrosocosmicus sp. | reverse complement strand
TTTGGTCTAAATATGAGAAACTATTTACTGAGGACGGTTTAGGAATATATATGAAGTGGTATAGTAATCTTTGGGTTCCAACTTTCACGCGAGGGAAGTTTATCACGTAAAGCAAGTGTATACACTCGAGTCTTGGTGTTATCATCAATTATACCTGTATTTCTCCTGATCGGAATCACTTGGTTCGAACTAGAAGATTTTCTGTATCCTGATTATCTAATAATAATTTCGCTGTTTCTTATTCCTTGCATGGCCGTGATTTTCCTTATGGTAACCTTTTCTCCCAGGGTCAAATCCAAAACGGATTAATATCTAATCATAAGGGAAATTGTGTTAACCCTTGTTTGACTACTGATGATTAAGAAGTAATAAAGTCTTTATCATTCTTATTCGCGGGTACTTATTCAATCGCAAAATGATAACTCGTTGCTCAAGAGGAACTGTCAAGTTTCAATCAAGGGTTCAAGTCCCTTTGTATGTTTTGATAGAATAAATATAATAAAATCTCTAATGGGGAGCCGACATCTGCATGGAGCCCCTTGCCCATTACGATAATGGTTCTTTTATTTAATTTCTACCAAATAGGGAGTATAACGAATAGTGTTAGATTTTCAAAATAGAGAGAATAGTTTATTTATTTAGAATGGGATTCCAGCCATACATATAGGTCTTGTAGTACGTCAGGCTGTATAGAGCCCAATCCGGTTTGCCATATTGATGAGTTGTAGAAAAGATGCCCAAGATTTGGATATGTTCTGCATACGTCATCTCTATACCCACAGGTTTTCATGTCGGGTCTGAATATCATTCCAGATGGACACCCCTCTGAATTGGGGATACATCGACCGGTTTCATCATCATCTGGACTATGATAACCATCTGGACATCCGCCATCATGTGCGGGAAAACATTGTTCATATCCATTCATGTAAAAACCGTCAGGACAATTCCCATTCTCATTTGGAGCACATTTGGGTAAGGAGGGATCAAACAAACAATCGCCATCAGGTTGCGAATTAGTGGATCCTTTCGGCGTATTTGACTCTCCGGCTACGCTTTGACTATCATCAATACCTGAATCAATACTAGATGAATCATCTTCTGATGTGGAATCTCCATCGGGATTTTTATTGTTTTCTTCTGATGAAGTCTCTGGAATGATTTGAATTATATTATCTGTTTGAGAATCGGTTTCATTAGATTGTCCATAAACATTCCAGCTTGAAGAAGCCGACCCCATAACAAGTGTAAATAAGAGTATGAATATTGTAAGAATATTGATAATATGTTGTACTTTTTTTCCTTTTGTACTATTAAAATTAATATAATTGTGTATATTAATATTTTTTCTCAATATTTAATACATGGAATTGTAAATTTAATGTGTTTTCATATAATCTTCTAGTACTATTTTCGAGAGCAATTCTCCATAGTTTAATTCTTTATAGCGACTCTATGTAAGATGAATTTGATTTGAAAATATGAAACGCATAAAACTGAATACCTAGCAATCGCAGGAATATCCCGGTATTCTTTATCTCTACAAGATCTAATTCGATTCGCTAAGGGGTATTTTTTCTTACAGCATGAGTAGGACCATGTTTAAAGAACAGGAGGACGATAAGACGCCTATTGCACAAAAAACCAAATTTAATTTAAGAATGACAGAAGCCTTGCACTTCCGTGCAATACCCCCTGGTAGAAAATTTTGAGATAGAACATTCGTAATATTCTAGAAACCAATTAACAGATACGGTTTATATGAAACAATACACCCCCGTTAAAATGTTTACAGATTCATCATGCCAAAGAAAATAATATAAGATCAGGTGTAATCTAATGAGTTGGTCTATTCCCATTTAAAATGTTAATAGACATCGAAAGGTTAGGAGGGACAAATTTAGAAAGGAACTAAATAAGAAAGATGACCGAGTTTTCAATAATTTATTTTCAATTCCTAAACTATACTGTCATTCCTTGTCTAATCTATCCACTCCCACCACAATTGAATCCATAATACTTTGTATTCCTTTTAACAATTTCAAATCAAAGAAGCAATTACTTTGAGTTTTGTAGCGCAAATACATTAAAAGTTTGATATAATCAATAGTGGAGAAAAAATATTTCAAAACTCTATCGCAACAATACAATTTGAAATCACACCTGGTGTAGAATACAATAAAATAATTAATGACCTGAAAAGTTTCAGTGAATCCTTAGACGTGGATGATGAAATTGTTTTTATGAATTTGATAAGTGGCTGTTACCTTGTGTTATTTGTAGGCCAGATTACTACAAAAGATAAAAAAATTAGGTTTTATTGTTGTCCAACGGCGTTACTACCGGAAATACTTTGAGTTTGTGTGTTTGCGTTGTTTCCTGAACCAGCAGTGTTACCACCAGATACTACACCGCTGTTTTGGTTGGAGGATTGTGATTGCCTATGCCTTGGTTGGAGGATTGTGATTGCCTATGCCTTGGTTGGAGGATTGTCACCACTACCACTATCACCTTGTTGTGCTGCTGCATTGTTTCCAGTGTTTGTTTGACTTTGGTCATTTACGTTGTTTCCTGAACCAGCAGTGTTGCCACCAGATACTACACCGCTGTTTTGGTTGGAGGATTGTGATTGACCGATTGCTTGGTTAGCAGTGTTACCGCCTTTACCACTACCACCTTGTTGAGCTAATGCGTTGTTTCCGCTGTTTTGTTGGTTTTGTGCATTCAAATTATTA
>JBBRRF010000339.1:0-2759 GCA_038200885.1 Candidatus Nitrosocosmicus sp. | reverse complement strand
GCAAGTAAATTACTTTGAATTTACTACTGTAAGAGCATATTCAGCAAACATTGTTTTGCTAACTTGCAAATAAAAGTCAAAGCGATTTTGACAAGTTCAAGTATCAAATCAAATATTTGTTCTAAATATGTTACTATGAACAATCCATCTTAAATTTCTATTTACCTACGACGATTATTCCATACGATCATATTGTAAATATTTATAGAACAATAATTTCAGTATCATATACAATAACTCCAATATAACTTAATAAGATAATAAAATCATGAATAAAAAGCAAATCAACAAATCTATAATGTTTGTGTTTATCGCCACTTTTGTATTGAGTTCGATTGCTGTTTCTAACACAAATACGGCTTTCGCATTTTTAGGTTTTTTGCTAGGTGATGATGAATCTGATACTGGTGCCAGTACCACCCCCTCCAGCAACACCGCTGCTGCTGCTGCAGAAGACCAAACCCCTTCGTCCTCTTACACCAAATCACAAAGTTCTAGTTCATTACAAAGTGCAGAATGTTATTCACCCCATGGTAATATTATAGATTCATGCAACTCTGCAGATCTATCAGATAATAATGATGATGGTTATATCACATCAAGCGAATATCAATATCAATAAACATCTTTTTTTTAAAATAATTTATTTTTGATTATAAAAATGACCTGATAAATAAACTGTAAAATTAATCTTGTATATTATACTTGAACTGCTTTATATCATATAATTTCAGTATCATGTTTCTAAACTATGATATGGTTAATTTCAAGTACAGATTCTGATAGTAATGAGCAACATAATAAAAAACCATAAAGTCGGTATATTTGCAATCTTTGTTGCAGCAGCTCTTGTAGCTTCAGTCGCTACATTTGACGACAACATAGCTTTTGCATATCATAAAAAATCTGGCAATGGGGGACAACAAATAGATGAGCAGGGTCAATATGTTAGTCAAGGTGCACAATGTGTTTCTGGTGAAGCAATAATATTTGCATGCAACAACCTGGGAATACAGTTACAAAATAATGAAGGAAATAACGCGTTAGGCCAACAATAAACCTTTTTTATTTCTAATGTGTTTAAATGTTTAATAAAATATTTAATTAATAGATAGCAATAACACCATAAAACCATACATTGAAAACAATTCTACCAACTAACAATGTGAATTCAATATTATCAATAGATCTCATGCGTAATTAGCCAAAAACAGCTTTATTTCCTTCTATAGCATGTAAAGATGTCCTTTACTTTTGTTATCCTATGATAGATTATCCAGAAAGTCATTGCTGTTCAAGTCATTCACAGGTCTTTCAGTCAAACAGTTTGATGAAATATATAAAGAAATAAAATCAAAATATACAAAACGAAAAATCAAACGCTTATAGTGTGGGCGATGCAGAAAAACACAATCTACAGATACAGGCACACCCTTTCAATCATTGTTTCAGGACAACGATCCTAGCATGTTCTAATACTGTAAGGATGGAGAAAATAATGTATGTCAAACGTCAAACACGAAATACATCAAATTACAAAAGAAGGACAACAACATGGCAAAAATAGGAGAAAAAATTGTTTCACATGCCACCGAACCCTTATACCCTAAGGGACTTGATCCCACCAAATCTTCTTCTCTCTACTTTAGTAACGTCTCAAAACAAGATTTTGTAATAAATACACCAATTTTTCAGAAATGATTTTTCAATAAAGTTTTTTTCAAAATATTTTAATTACTATCACCAAATGATCAATATATCTTAGAAATTACTTGTATCAAAAAAGTATCTGTTTTTTTATATAAACTTCCAACAGATCATAGAATAAAAACTGGATTGAAGTAATTGCAATACAACATCTTCTCAAGTCATTGATATGGATGGAGCGGTATTTGTGTTGTTAGGCTGTATGTTTTCACCTGTGTTCGTATTATTTGGAACCTGAGGAAGTTTGGTATCATTAATTGTTGGAGGAACCTGAGGAAGGTCTGATTGAATATCACTATCTAGTCCAGAGTTCAGTATTGAATTTATTTTATTCGAGTCTATACTCACCGATTTAATAATGTAATCACCTACTGGCAGGAACTGATCAAATATGTTACTTGATGTAATAAATAACATTCCTGTCTGGACCCCATCGGAATTAACAGATATAACAGTTAACACATTTCGTTGGTCTTCACCTTCTAGTTTAAAAGTCGATATATATGAACATGCTTGAGCATCATTCAAAGTATATGTATCGCATTCAATTGGTTGTAATAGCTCATAGTTATCAAAATTCTCATACGAAGGTAATTGAGATGCTACTGCGTCATTTGAATTAAAATGAAGTGAATTATCAATTAACAATTCCGTCCATGCAAAAGATGTTCCTCTGTCAGCATATCGAAATATGTAATCTATTGGAGCTAATTTTTCATTCTCAGGCAGTCTCTCTGCGAACCAGTTCGAGGGTATTTGAATCGAGAACAAACCATCCCCCTCATCAAAAGTCTTCCAAGTAACCTGAGCATATGACTGATTTGGTAGTATACAAATGATAAATGTTGTACTAATTATAAAAATTAGAGATTTAAATAACATTAAACAGAATATCGTGATTTACTATATAAACTGTTTGAGCATGAGTAGACAATCACTATAAATAAATCTAGTCCATTAGCGTTTCATATTTTGGTAAAAACGGATACTATCCACAAAACCAACAAGTTATAGTTCCTCATCCATTCTAATTAGTATTCTGTATCTTGTTG
>JBBRRF010000338.1:0-2768 GCA_038200885.1 Candidatus Nitrosocosmicus sp. | reverse complement strand
GATACTCTGGTCATAGAGATGATGGTTGGTACTTACGTTTTGTAAAAGCACTTAAACTAGAAGACATGCTACCAGTACCAGTTGCTGTGAGGGGGTGACATATGTCCCTTGGTTCTACAGGCGAACAAATGTGAGAGTAATATAGAAGAATAAATACTAGGAAATCAATAGTTTAATATGAACCGCCTGATAGTCGAATCCTACACCAACTCGACAATAAACGCAATTTTAGATGACATATCCAAAAAGTATAAAATTGATACATCCAAAGAACAGCTTGATGAGGATATTCCGATTAATGAAATTAAATTCAAATATAGAACTTATTCTGAATGCGTTAAAATGCTCTACAAGAGTGCAGGCGTAGTCAACGCAATTTAGGTTCTAACTTTCATTAGTTTTATGTGACCAGTAGTACAGGTTTCTGAACCTTCTTCATGTTCGTGCAAAAGCTTTTTTGCATTTTCCTCAGGTAATTTTTCTGTTGAAATATAACCGCATTTTTCACAAATAACAATATAGCTCCAGCCAACCAAATAGATTTCATTGTAGTTATTAGCCCTCGATATTTATCTATATGTGCAAATTAACAGATATGAATCTGGATGCTTATCACAGGTATGATTTGAAAAAGAAATACAATTTAAACCAAAAGAATAGGGATTAAGAATTTTGGAAATCTTTGCAAATCAGGTTTCATTTATTTTTTTTTGAACTTCATAATAAATAAATGACCTCTTGATTGAAACTAGCAGATGGACATAGAACTACAAAAGACAGTGGTTTTAATTTAATCGAGTTTTGGTTCAGTAGATGGTAAAATCTTAAATAGAGATTTGAGTCTGCTATGTGTAATGAGTTGCAAAGACAGTTTTGTTCGATATCCCCTACTTATTGTCACAATAATTATGGGAACAGGGATATTATTGATATTTCAAAATTCAGCTGAAATAGAAGCAGGTGCGACAACCTTAACACAAGATAATTCAAACATCACCACTTCGACTTCCACACCTACTACAGCAGCGGCCACTACATCTACTTTGAATAATACATTCTATCATGATTCCGTCAGTGAAATTAATAAACTAACATCGGCATTTGGATTACCATTTTATGAACTAACGGATGCCAAAGATACAGGTAAAGAAGTACTGAATATTGATCCGCAACAAACCAAGGACTCTTACATAGCTCAGGGCAATATGAAAGGGATAGGTAATGTTACTAAATATGGTACATATGTATCAACTTATTCATCGCCAGAAATTAGCAGCATTGGTAAAGGAATGATAGTTCAAAATGATAATGTAGCAACATTTACTGCCGAGGATACTGGAAAATATGACAGCGAAGGAAATTTACTATTGAAAGGAACCATGTTCTTCCAATCAGATGATAATAAAATGGAAAACATTGATGGAAAGGTAGGACTTTATCTTTACTGGAAAGACACTAACGGTACTGACTGGACAAAAACATGGTTGTGGGAATAGACAAAATTACTGAGAAGTTATTTGAAATTTAGAGAAAGGATCATGTCTAAAGACAATCAATACAATTTTTTTACTTCTAGTTAATAGAACAGACCAATTTCATTTAGATTATCCTCATTAGAAGGTTTGGTGACCTAAATATTTATGTGATATACTATAAATGCAAAAACTTGGTTCTCGTTTAATAATTTCAAATCTCTTTATGAAATAATGTCAAGGATGATCAAAGTATTATTGTCATCTTTAGAAAAACAAATTCTCAACAAGTTGGATTTTATCTTAATTCACACTATTTTTATGATAACTAAAGTAATGTCATCTTGAGATCGAGTTCAAAAATGGGCTAACCGTGTAGTAAAATTAATGATATGATTTTTTGGTGGTAGGTGGTAGGATTATTTTACATCTATCCTGATATCATACGAAATTAAATTTCTAGATCTGTGCTTTTCATCAAGATCATACTCGCATAAGGTATAAGTACATCAAAAAATAGTGCATTTGATTACACGAGAAACGCCCTGGTTATGTATCCCTTTTTTTCTAAAGTCCATATGGAAAGTATAGATCTCGCAAAAATAATTCCTCACAAAAAGACCCTGCAAGTGCTTTGTCGCCTAACTCAACATATTTAGCTTAGATCGAGGCCTACATGCTCAATGGTTGATTGGCCTTCCTATAACCGCTCATTAGTTAGACATGGTGAAATCCTTTTCTCGTATGATTTCCTTGATACATGGGATTCTGTGTTAGAAAGGATGAATCAAAACAAAATGGGAAAGCCATTTGAATATCCCGATTCATTTATCTTAGTCATTCGTTACATCCGTTACTCACTTCACCTTCCTTACCGACAAACTGAGGGCATTATCAAGGCTACTGGAAAAAGGTTACCTGCCAATTCACCCAGTTATGGTCATATCTGTAAAAGAATCAATAAACTGAACATCGATATTAAAAGAGATAGAACAGATGATGATGATCTTATAATATCCATAGACAGCAAAGGAATCAAAGTTACCAACAGAGGCCAGTGAATGAATGAAAAGTGGAAGGTACAGAATAAAAAAGGTTATCTCAAAATCCATGTTGCTGTAAACATAAAGACCAAGGAAATCCTTGCTTTAGATGTAACAGACGGTAAGGTACATGATGGTAATGTGTTAAAGAAATTGGTCAACCATATTTTGAAATAGAGTGAACCCGGTACAAAGATAAAATCCGCTTTAGCTGATGGAGCCTATGATTCAAATAACAACTTACAACATCTTG